>CAZSFB010000072.1:0-1484 GCA_964606035.1 uncultured bacterium
AGGGCGAACTCGCTCTGGTTGTCGAAGATCGGCAGTGCGCGAGTGAGCTGCTGGGCGATCGAGGGGCGGAACTCCGGGGCACCGTTGGCCTGGGCCCGGGAGAGGTCCACGTTGGAGAAGTCGAAATTGGGCGGCAGGCTGTCGAAGGTCGGGATCGCGCCGTTCTCCTGGTGGAAGTTGTAGAGCTGGAACGCCTGCCTGGGCAGCCGTTCGAGGAAATTCGCCATCGTGCCGAAGTAGAGGCTTCCGCCCTGGAGACGGATTTCGATGTCATCCGCCGGAGTGATGTCGTTATCGAGTCCTTCCTCGGCCAGAAGGTAGAGGCCGTTCTGGCCGACCACCTGCATCACCCGGAAGCAGTCGATGGATGCCTTGTTGCAGATCAGCTCGGTCATGCGCCGGCGGTCGGCGAAGCGCAGTCCCGCCGTCGGGTCCAGCGACTCGGTCTCGATCACGTTGTCCCGGTAGACCGGGAATCCGGGCGAGCTGTTAAGGTCAAACTGCGCGTACTGGTCGCAATTGTCCGGGTCGAGGTTCTCCACATACAGCGGGTTGCCTGCGGTGTCATATTCCGGCGTGGCCTTGCGGACCAGTTCACTAGCCGTGGGCGGGCCGAGCACTTCGTCCGGGTCGGTGGAGAGCGGGTCCTGGGCACAGATGGCATAGTGAAGCGGTGTACGCGAGACGACGAGAATGTCGCCCGGCGCGGCCATCTGGAAGTCCGCAAGGTTGGCCTTCGAGACCGGATCGGCGGTCAGGGTGCTCATGCCGGTATCGGAGGCGGGGTTGCCGATGGATATGGTCGTCGAGGCGGTGACGGGGCCGGTCACCGACTGGCAGGTGATCGTGTAGACAGTCGTGACACCCGGCGCGACGTTGATGGACCCGAACGGCACAGTCACATTTCCGATGCTGTTGTCGATGCTGCATGAAGTGACATCGGAAGAGACTTTCCACGACAGGGTGGAGATCTGGGGGGCAGTCTTCACAAACGGCGTGGCGGCGAACACCTCGACGGGAATGCTGAAGATGCCGCCGTTCTGCTCCACCGTGACCGAGCCCTCGACCGGATCGCCCGGCCCGCTGCAGCTAACCGTGTAGGTCGTCGCAAGATCGAGCGGCGAGGGCGAGACGTTGAGGTCGGCATTGGGGCCGGCAGCGGTATGGATCACGCCAGTATTGTCGCTGGCGGTGCAGGTGGTGGCGTTCGGGGCTTTCCAGGAGAGGAGCAGGTCCGAGCGCGAGAAGCCGAACATGCGGAGCCCGGAACCCGGCACGAGATCCCGTCCCGGGTCGCCGGTCGTGGTGGAGAGTGCCACGCTTTCGAGGTCGATGGTTCCGTCAGTCTCGATCTGGGTGATGGGCAGCGCACGGCAGCCCGCGGGAGCCCGGCAGATTCCCTCTTCGCGGTAGTTGTGGCCGGTGCGGATGAACAGCGAGTCGATGGAGGCCGTCGGATCGTTGGCAATCGTTCCAAGTCCATT
>CAZSFB010000072.1:1494-9895 GCA_964606035.1 uncultured bacterium
GCAGGAAGAACTCGAGCATGCCATAGGGGTAAACGCGGCCGTAGGGGTAATCCGGGTCGCCCGGAACTCCGATGGTGAAGGCCTTCGTGAGCAGGTTCAGCGGCGCCTGCGACTGGAGCACCGTGGAACCGTCGTTCACCTTGATCTTTCGGAAGGACTCGCTCACGAAGCTGCCATTCGAGAGCACGTACTGGCGTTCGATCTCGGCGGCGAACCGCTCTTCGTAGGAGCCACGGAACGACTGGTAGCCGATGGGTCCGTCGGTCAGCAGCGCGTAAAGGGCCTTGAGGCCCGGCCCGAGGACGTATTCGCCGCTCACGAGGTCCTGCGTGAGGAGTGCCGCGCCGATGTCCTGGATGACGACGTTCGAGATGCTCTCCTGGATCAGGTTTCCGCTGGCGTCTTCCTTCTCGATGAACAGCTTGAGCGGGTTGCGCAGGCCCTCGGCGAGCGCGACGGCGCCACGCTGGAGCGAGGTGCCGAACCCGGCCGAGTAGGCGAGCTCGATGCCATCCAGCGTGGCTTCAAGGAGCCGCGGCAGGTTGTCGTTCAGGGTGAAGGGGTTGGCGTTTCGCGGCTGGTAGAAATCATCCGGAGTGATCGAGACGGTGTTCAGGATGTCCCGGTAGTCGATGATGCCATCGGGCGCACCGTCGGGGAACCGGTCGGTGATCGAGAAGCCGTTCACAAGGTTCACGCGGCCGTTGCGGTCCACCACGGCGGGCAGCAGGTCCGCGCTGTCCAGCACACCATCCTGGTTCGTGTCGAACAGCGCGCAGTCGAGCGGCTCGCTGAACAGGCTGCAGTCGGGGATGCCGTCACCGTCCTTGTCGAAATGGATGGCACGCGCCGCATGGGCGGGGTTCTTGAGTACGGCAAAGGAGAAGTCCTTGATGTCGAAGATGCCGTCGCCGTTCACGTCGAAGTTTTCGTCCTCGGAGACAGTGCCGTCGTTGTTCAGGTCCTGGAAGTCGAGCCGGCAGTGGGAGGGCCCGCTCAGGAAGTCGAACAGGTAATCCACGGTGCGCGCGGTCTCGATGCGCAGGTTGGCGGGGACGTTGATGGTCTCCACGATGTCCTTCACCGACAGGCAGGAACCGTCACCGTTGCGGTCCAGGTTGTCGAGCCCGTTGAAAACACCGTCGCGGCTCTGGTCGGTTCGCACACTGGTAAGGGCCATGAGCTCGATGGGACTCACGAAATCGTCGCCATAGAACCGGTTGCCGGGCATCAGGTCCGTAAGCAGGAACAGGTCGAGGATCGTGCGGGACTGCGGCGTGAGCTTGCCGCTCAGCACGCGCTCGAGGACGGGCAATGCGTCGCGGACAATGTTCAGTTCCGCGAACCGGAAAGCCAGGGTCGTGTCGCCGGAGTCGGCAACATAGAAACCGCTTGAGGATTCCAGATCGTTGCCGCGCGGGAACCGGCCGGTGGTGGACTGGGGTGCAATGTAAAGCAGGTCGCCCGCATAGGCCGACACCGGCAGCTGGACGTCGACGGTCTGCGCCCGCTTGCGGTCGATCAGGTTTGTGCCGTTGGCTGTGTCAAAGGCACGGTAGTTGGCAAACTCCTCGGGCTGGAACCGCGGCTTGATCTTCAGGTCCGGGTTTGCGGGCTGGACAATGGCAAAGTCGAGACCCGAGTTCACGCCGCTCGTAAAGTGCACGAGATCGCCCTTTGTGATGTCTGCTTCCATGAAGTTCCGGCTGATCTGGCTCGCCGGGTCATGGAAGCTGTAGACGGCACCGCCCACGGCCGCCGAATCCACGGCGTAGTCGAAGAGGTCTGGCGGATAGGGGTCGCTGCCGTCCAGCTGGTCGATGAGCACGTCGGTGGCACGGATGCCCGCGGGGGCGAGGATCTGGAACCGGAAGTTGGTGTCGTTCAGGAGCGCCGGCCCCAGGTCGAGCGGATCCACCGAGCCCGGCTGGTAGGCATTCGGGCAGAGGGTGAGCATGGCCCGGCTGTTGATGGCCGCGACGTTGAAGGACAGGCCCTGGTTGAGTCCTGTCACGAACCGGACCCGGAACGAAAGACGGTAATCGTCCAGCGGCACGGCTGAGGGAAAGTTCAGCGGATCCTCCGGCGGATCGGGTGTGCAGGCCCCCGGCAGGACCGGAAAGAGCGGCGTGTTGTTCAGCGTGAAAGTGGAAGTGGACGAGGTGAGTTCGCCGGTCGAGAGCACGGTGGTATTGCCGCTTGCGGAAAAGAGGGCGAACACGCCGTTCACGCTCCGGTCGAGGAATGCCTGGTCAGGGGGCAGCACCCGGGAGTAGGGAACGATGCCCAGGTTCAGCTGGTCGAGCAGGTTCTGGATGCCCTGGGAGCCCAGCTTTTCGTTGAGCTCCAGCAGGATGCCGACCACTTCCACGCGGGGGTCGGAAAAGCGGGGATCATCGCTGCGGTATTCCGGGGCGAGCAGGTTGCGAAGCGACGGGAGGAAGTCCTGGATCGCTCCGCTCTCGAACAGGACGGCGACCATGTCGTAGGACGACTGCACACCCGGCTCGGCGGGGTTCCGGTCCGTCGCGAGCACCTTCAGCAGGTCGGTGGAAATGGGTGTGAACTGGAAGATTGTCTGGTTGTCGATGAGGGACTTGAGAATGCGCGAGAGGTCGTCCACGCGCTGGGCATTGGCGATGAGCGAGAGCGCGTCAACAAGTTCCTTCAGGCCGCCTGTCCGGTAGATCTCCTGGAACGCCACGACGAGTGCGTCGAGTTGCCCGGCGCGGGCGAGTTCGGTGAACTGCACCAGGATGTCACTGGCGGGCGGAGACTGGTGGAACTGCTGTCCCGGCGGGATCGAGTCGGACAGCGGTTTGGCCTTGTTGTTATTTTCACAGGCGCTGGAGGTGACAAGCAGCGAAGCGCCGAGGAACGCAAAGAGACCGCGGCGCAGCCGGGCCCCAAGGCCGCGCCAGCGCATGGCGGACCCCTGGCTCTGCCCGGAGGCGGAGCCTTTCAGCGATGGTGTGACAGACTGCAAATCCACCCAGTATCAACCGCCCACCCCGCACAGTGCCTGCCATCAGGCAGGTGCCGCCGGAGTGATTCGACTCTCAAGTCACCAGCCGGAAATCCCCCGGCCCATGCTTCTTCCGTGTAAGAAACATGGACACGGTTTCCGGCGACACGGGACGGCGCGGAACTTTTCAGGGTTTCCGTGCGTCCCGATACAGGGTCACAGCCCCCCAAATGACTGGCGGGCTACTGGTGCCATGATGCGAATTAAAGACTACTTAGAACGGCTTCCGGGGGGCAACGACAAATTACCAAATTACCCTTGAATTACAGGCATTTACATATCTTTACCTGTGGAATTTTTGCCCCAGTAACGGGGTCCCCGGAACGGTACTTTTCCAGGTGCCGGAACCCGGCCCGGATCGCAGAAAAATTGAAGCCCCGGCCGCCAGAGGCGTTGCCAAGGCTTCTATCCCTAAAATCCCAATAATTCAGGGACGATGGACGCGAATTGACAGTTCAAGTAGCTGCTTGGGATCCACCTCGCCGGGGGCGTCGGTCATGAGATCGACGCCTTTCTGGGTCTTGGGGAAGGTGATGACGTCCCGCAGCGAAGTCATGCCGCTAAGCAGCATGACGATCCGGTCAAGTCCCAAGGCAAGGCCGCCGTGGGGGGGTGTTCCGAAACGCAGCGCGTCAAGAAGGAACCCGAATTTCGCACGCTGCTCCTCCTCAGAGAGGCCGAGCAGGCTGAAGACCTGCTGCTGGATGTCCTCGCGATGGATACGGATCGAGCCGCCGCCGATCTCGAAACCGTTCAGCACGACGTCATACGCCTGTGCGGTCACCTTCAGGGGATCGGTTTCGAGAACGTGAAGATCTTCCTCGCGCGGCGAAGTGAACGGGTGGTGGAGCGCCACGTACCGTTTCTCCGCCTCGTCGAACTCGAACATGGGGAAGTCGGTGACCCAGAGGAAGTTGAGCTTTTTATGGTCAATAAGGTTCAGCTTGTGGCCGAGATGCATGCGGACAGCCGAAAGCGCGGCATGTGCCACGGCAGGCTTGTCGGCCATGAAGAACAGGATGTCGCCGACTTCGGGCTTCAGCGTCTCGCGCAGGCCGTTGCGTTCGCGGTCAGAGAGGAACTTGTCGATGGGTGACTGCCACGCGCCGCCCTCGTTGATCTTGATCCAGGCGAGACCCTTGGCGCCGTGGGTCTTCACGAGGTCGGTGAGCGAGTCGATCTCGCTGCGCGAGAGCTGGCCGCCGCCCCTGGCGTTCATCGCCTTCACGATGCCGCCCGTTTCGAGCTGCTGGGCGAACACCTTCACGCCGGACCCCTCGAACAGTCTTGTCACGTCCACGTGTTCGAGGCCGAAGCGCGTGTCGGGCTTGTCATTGCCGTAACGGGCCATGCTCTCGGCAAACGGAAGCCGCGGGAACGGCACCGGGATCTCGAAACCGTGGCTGACGCGGACGATCCGCTGGAGGAGCCCCTCGATGAGGCCGTACATCTGCTCGCGGTTCACGAAACTCTTCTCGATGTCGATCTGCGTGAACTCGGGCTGGCGGTCGGCGCGCAGGTCTTCGTCGCGGAAACACTTGACGATCTGGTAGTAGCCGTCGAAACCCGCCACCATGAGGATCTGCTTGAACAGCTGCGGCGACTGCGGGAGTGCATAAAATTTCCCGGGGTTCACGCGCGAGGGCACAAGGAAGTCGCGGGCACCCTCGGGCGTCGATTTCGTCAGCATCGGCGTTTCGAGATCGAGAAACCCGTTTTCATTCAGGTAGGTGCGGGTGGCCGCGGAGATCTCGTGCCGCAGGATGAACGGCCGCTGCACGACCGGCCGCCGGAGGTCGAGGAAGCGGTACTTGAGCCGGGTGTTCTCGTTCACGTCCGACTTCTCGTCGAGCTGGAACGGAAGGGCGGAACTGGTGTTCAGGATCCGGACCTCGTCCACGAGGACCTCGATCTCGCCAGTGGGGAGCCGCGGATTCACCATGTCCTTCGGCCGGGGGCGGACCTTGCCACGGACCGCAAGGACATATTCGGTACGTACGAGGTCGGCGTGCAGGTGGGCCTCGCGGCTGTGGGCCGGATCGCACACGATCTGGGTGATGCCCCAGCGGTCGCGCAGGTCGATGAAGATGACGCCGCCGTGGTCGCGGTTGGAGTGGGCCCATCCGAAGAGGGTGACTTCCCTGCCGGCATCCTTGCCGGTGAGTTCGTGGTTCTTGTGGGTTCTCGCCCAGTCGCCGAGCGGCTGGAGCCTGACCGAACGCGGTGCGGTTTCCATGAGTTTCGCTTTCGTAAGGGGCGTATCGCCCGGTGACGGCGGGCCCCTCGGAGTGGCGCGGCCCCTCGGCGGGAACCGTCGCGGAGGGCCGAGACTAGCATTCCTCGGCGGAGAGGCAAAAGGAGGCAAAATTCGTCAGGAACCCTCCCCTTTCAGGGTCAGGTCAATACGGGTTTCATAGAGCCGCCCGGTGGCCGGATCCTTCAGGCGGACCGCGATCCGGAATCCTCCGCCGGGGGCGGGTAACGCCGAACCGATGCTCACGACATCAAGACGCCCCGGCGGGATTTCGCCCTTGGCAATGGTCTCAGGCGCCTGATTTTTTGCCAGCGCTGCGGGCGGCGGCGCGATGCCTGCGGCCTGCAGGATGGCCACCGTGGGGATTGCATCCTTGGGCTTTGGCGACACCGGCGCTGCGGCTGCTGCTGGTGGCCCGAGACTGTCCAGCAGTGCTTCCTCGTCGGCGTCGAGTTCCATTGATCTGCGGGGTTCAGGGGGGGCAGGGGCAGGGGCCGGTGCAGGCATGGGCCGTGGTTCCGGCGGCTTCAGTGCGACGGGTCTGGCCGCCGCCGATGGCGGCTGCGGTTGCGTCGGGATTCCGATGCCGCCCAGGGCTGTCTCCTTGATGTGTTTCATCACGAGCTTGGAGAGCGTCTGGAAGGTCGGCAATACGCCCTGTCCACTGCTCGCCACAGCCTCGAACCACGGGAAGTTAAACCGGTTCAGCTTTTCCTGGAGTTCGCCGACGGGCACGGCATCGGGCACGTCACGCTTGTTGTACTGGATCACGACGGGGATCTCGGTAATCTTCAGGCCATAGTCACGCAGGTTGTCGATGAGGTTCTGGAAGCTTTCCAGGTTGTCCTTCATGAACTTGCGCGACGAATCGGCGACGAAGACGATGCCGTCGGCGTTTTTCAGGACAAGCTTGCGGGTCGAGTTGTAGAAAACCTGGCCGGGCACGGTGTAGAGCTGGATGCGGGTCTTGAAGCCGCTCACCTCGCCCAGATCCACAGGGAGGTAGTCAAAAAAGAGTGTGCGGTCCTGCTCCGTCGCCAGCGTCATGAGTTCGCCGCGCAGGTCGGGCTTCAGCTTGGCATGGATGTACTGGATATTCGTGGTTTTTCCGGACTGGCCCGCGCCGTAATAGACGATCTTCGACCGGATATCCCGCGTTGTGTTGTTGAAAGTCGCCACCGGTGGTTTTCTGGCCTCTACTTCTTCTGGGCCTTTTCCTTTTTGCGCCGTTCTTCTTCCTCGCGGAGCTGCATGATGCGCCGGGCAGCTCCCCGGACGGCCGCCGACGCATTCTTGTTCTTGCTGATGTCCTTCTGGTCGGAGGGCATCAGCGTGGCGAGGAACTTCATGGCGATATCAAGCGGAGCCTTGGGGTTGTTCACGAGCGCCAGGCGGACACCGTAGAGCTTGGAAAGGGACTTGCTCTGCCCGATGGCTCCCAGCACGAACGGATCCACGTTCTTGTCCGCTGCGAACAGTTCCACTTCAGGTTCTGTGAGCTGCGGGTTTTTCATCACCGACATGGAAACAAGACGGTTCGGGTCACGCACCAGAATCCCGCGGGCGGTCTTGTTGCCGAGCGAGGCCAGCCGCATCTTCTGGGCGATCGACATCTTGGCAACGGCAGCGAAGATGTTTGTCTTGGCCAGCTCGAAAAGATCGGTTCCCTCGGCACCGGCTTCTCCTCCGGCGGGTGTGTCCTGGAGGAACTCCTCCGGGAAGTCCATGTCCTCGTACTGTTCCTGGCTGGCGTCAGTGATGGCGTCGTCGTCCAGCTCCAGCATTTCCACATCGTCGCCAGCGTCGGTGAGCGTCGTGGTTTTTACGGCAGGGGCCGGGGGGTGGTCGTCCTTGATGCCGAGGAAGATGTGACGGAACTCAAGTACGCGCGCCCGGATATCACGGTCCATGCCCGCGTTTTCCAGAAGCGCGGTCGTGATCTTGGGATTGTCGATCAGCCGTTCCTGGTTCTGGGAAATGATGTCCACCATCATGCGGTTTCCGATGCGGGCCACGTGAACCAGGGTGTCGTCGGAGACCTTTTTCGATGTGATGATCCGTTCCATCACTTCGTCAGTCATGCCCGCCTTCGCGTAGAAGTCGAGGACTTCCGGATCCTCGATCTTGCCGATGGATGCGGCCGCGAGCGGGGGCGGGATTTCCCGGATTGCTTTGGCGGCGGCCTCGCGGACCTCGGGCAGGGCATCGGAGGAGAGAAAAAACAGGGCGATGAGCAGGTCTTCGGGCTTAAGCGGTACAAGACCCTTCGCCGCCATGAGGCGCGTCTTGTCCGGCGCATCGGCGGCGACAAATTTCCTGAGTACCTGGGGAATTTCCAAGTGTGACCTCACCACCCTGTGAAAACAGTGTCGCGGTCCGTGAGTCTAGCCAGAGGACCCGCCAAGTGTGAAACGCCGGACGGGGTAAAATGCCTGCAGACCGGTGTTTTCCACCGCTCTGACGGACAAAAAAGCCTTCAGTCCGCCAGATAGATGCGCGGATTCCAGCCGGCTTTCAGGATTTTCTCCAGCGCCGGGTCGGCGTCCTCGGCGGTTTTGAACTCGCCGCCCCACAGTTCATACACCTTGCGTTCGAGCTGGACCCGCTCCTGCGCCCCGGCAGGGTAGCCCGCCGGCCCCAGTTTTGCGGCGTATTCGGAGTATTTCTCCTGCGTAAAGAAGCTGCCGGCGTAGACCGGGTAGTTTTTAGGCTGCGGAACTTTGATGACGAAGGCGTCGAACCCCTTGCCCTTCAGTTCTTTTGCCAGCTTCTCGGCGGTGGGACGGTCCTTGAACTCCGCCACCTTGAGCCGGATCATGTCAATCCTCATGGTGGTGCCGCGCTGGATGGGCTTTAGACCCCACTGCCGGATCCGGTTCTTGGCGGCCTCCAGGTTGGCTGGCACCACATACGTTCCAAAGTAGAGGCTCAGGAACTGCTTTTTCGTCAGGGCCGGAATTGCAGACCGGCCGCTGGGGTCGGGTTTGCCTTCCTTGTCATACAGGGAGCGGGCCAGAACGTTCGCCCCTTCCGGTGTACGGTTCAGGTCGCCGAGCATCGCGAAGGGACCGGGGAATGGATCCGGCGCAGCGGCGGGAGCGGGCGGAGGTATTTCCTCTGCC
>CAZSFB010000073.1:0-9873 GCA_964606035.1 uncultured bacterium
AGCATGACGGGGCGGGCCACCGCCTGCACGTCATCGGGAATAACGAAGTTGCGGCCGCGGATGAAGGCGAAGGCCTGGGCCGCCTTTTTCAGGGCCAGTGATCCGCGGGGGGATATCCCCTGCGCGAGACGGCTGTCCGTGCGCGTGGCCCCGGCGAGCCTCACGATGTAGTCGAGGACGGACTCCTCGACGGGGACCGCCTGCGCGGCGTTCTGCATATGCGCGAGTTCGTCACCCGTGAGCACCGGTTTCAGCGTGTTCCAGCCGGGGTGGCCCTGCGGTTCCCTGAGGATATTCTTTTCCTCAGAGGCCTCCGGGTAGCCCATGGACAGCCGCATGAGGAACCGGTCGAGCTGGCTCTCGGGCAGGGGGAAGGTCCCGTGGGGCTCGAACGGGTTCTGCGTGGCGATGACGAAGAACAGGGCTGGGAGTTTCCGGGTCTCGTTCTCGATGGACACCTGTCCCTCGCTCATGGCCTCCAGCAGGGCGGACTGGGTTTTCGGCGAGGCACGGTTGATCTCGTCGGCGAGGATCACGTGGTGGAAGATGGGGCCGGGGATCAGCTCGAACCGCCGGTCGCTCTCCCGCCAGATGGAGACGCCGAGGATGTCGCTCGGCAGGAGGTCGCTCGTGAACTGGATGCGCCGGAACGACACGTCGAGACTCCGGGCCAAAGCCTGGGCGAGGGTGGTTTTCCCGACTCCGGGAAGGTCCTCGAGCAGCACGTGACCCTGGGCGAGGAGCGCAGTAATGACCAGCTCGATTACCTCGTCCTTGCCGCGCACCATCGCGGCGACGGACCCTATGAGGGCGTCCAGCTTCGGGTTTCCCCGGCGCAGGGCTTCAGCGGCCTTCAAAGCGGGGGGTTCTCTTTTCCATGAAGGCCTTCTGGCCTTCCCTGAGATCGTTCGACAGGAAGCAGGCGATGCGGAGCCTCTTCAGCTCCTGTTCCCGTTCCGGGCTCATGGGGGACCCTTCCAGCAGGTAACGGATCGTCTTTTTCATCCCCTTCACGGCGAGCGGGGCGTTCGCGGCGAGCCGGTCCGCCAGTTCCGTGCCCGCTTTTCCCAGTTCCGGGAGTTCCACCACGCGGTTCACAAGGCCGAGCCGGAGTGCTTCATCCATCGCCACCGGCTCGCCTGCGAGAAATAGCATCCGGGTGGCCCCGGCGCCGATCAGGTCCAGGTATTTCCTGATTCCCTTCGGGTGATAGCAGATACCGAGCCGCGCCGGCGGCATGGCGAATTTCCCATGACCGGCCGCGATGCGGAAGTCGCAGGTGACGGAGAGTTCCGCCCCCGCGCCATAGGCGTGGCCGTTCAGGAGCGCCACTGTGGGAAGCGGAAACTCCTCCAGGTGGTCGAGCATGCGGAGCAGTTCGTTGGCCTCGATGTCGCCGTCCTTTTTCACCCCGTGGCTGTCGCCGGGGGTGGGCCTGCCGGGGCCCGCCGGAATCGCGGCGATGTCATAACCGGAGCAGAACGCCTGCTCGCCGCTGCCGGTGATGACAAGGACGCGGGCCGAGGGGTCCTTCGCAATGGCGTCGAGTTCGGCAGAAATGGCGACGGCCATTTCCGCGTCGAGGGAGTTGCGCTTGGAAGGGTTGTTCAGCGTAATCCGGCTGACCGGTCCCCTGGAGACGAGGATCTTTCCGCTGGCTGAAGACTGTTCAGTAGGCATCGGTACGAGCTTGCCCAATGCGGGCATGACTCTCAAGGGCCGCTGACACGTTGTATCTATGGAAAAGCGCAAAAAGGTTTTCCGGGCGGCGCGGTACGGTTAGCTTTGGCGCGGCGATGGCCGCGACCGGCCGGGGAGATGCCAGATGGTGAAAAAGAGCACGAAAACGGGAAAGGCCGTTCCGGCGAAGAAGTCCGCGAAAAGGAAAACGCCGCTCCGCGCACGGACGGCGGCGGCGGTTCCCCGCCCTGCAGTGAGACCGTCCCGCGACCGGCTTGCGCTCGTCAACGGCGCGGGCGGATTTCTGGGCCTCAACGTGGTGAAGGAACTGGTGCGGCTCGGCTGGAAGGTGCGGGCGACCGATCTGCCGCAGGTCCGGCTGGACCACCTGAAAAAGGATTTCGGCGTGGAGACCGTGGGGGCGGACCTGCTGGATATCGAACAGTGCCGCTCGCTCGTGAAGGACGTGACGCATGTATTCAACGTGGCGGGACTTTTCCATTTCGCCGCCACCCGCGAGCAGCTTTTCAATGCCAACGTCAAGGCGACAGAGATGATGTGCCGGGCGGCCTCGGAAGCAAAGGTGGACCGGTTCGTCCATGTGGCGACGATCGGTGTTTACGGAAAGCTCGGGCCCGGTCCGGTGGACGAGAACTGGCCCCACAATCCGAAGAACGCCTACGAGGAGACAAAGGAGCAGGGGGAGGCGGTGGCGTTCGGCTACTGGAAGAGCCACGGCCTGCCGGTGGTGTCGCTCCGGCCCACGGTGATCTACGGGCCGCGCTCCAGGTACGGGCTTGCGACCTTCATCGCCACCTTTGCCATGATGCGGTATTTCGGCGTCCGCGAGGCGTTCCGGATTCCCGGCGGCCCGAAACTCTGCAACGTGCACGTGGAAGACGTGGCCCGTGCACTTGTCCATATCGCCACGGAGGGCACCGTCGGGCAGGCGTACAACTGCTCGGACGACACGCCGCTCGGCTGGGGCGATCTGGCCTCGTTCATGGCGGACGAGTTCGAGGTGGCTCCGTCGAAGGTGATCCGCCTGCCCGATCCGGTGTTCTGGCTGCTGGGGCGCGCGGTGGACTACGTGCCGGACGAATGGCTTGAGGGCCCACGGGCGCGGGTGAACAAGGGGTGGGAGATTCTCATGAAGGCGGGCGTGAGGGAGACTCTCAAGCCGTCACTGGACCTGGATTTCCTGGGCTACCTGCGGTCGAATCACATACTTGACACCTCGAAACTGAAAGCCACCGGTTTCCGGCTGAACTACCCGCGTACCTATGACGGGCTTCGCCAGGCAATTGCCTGGTACCGGGAGAATGGCTGGCTGCCCAAGGCCGACCAGTTCGCCGCTAGCGAGAAATCTGCCGCCTAGGCCGAAGCGGTCCGGATGACGGTGAAAACCGAAACCGTTTTTGTGGATGCCACCCGCTCGGTTTCGGAGACCGAGGGGCGCATTTCGATCTACCTGTGGGTGGATGTTCCGAGAAACAGTGACGGTGCCGTTGCCCCGGGCCAGCCCGTGCGGCTGTGGGTGGAACTGGAGTGGGAGAGAAAGTCCGGCGGCGCGGAGTCGCTGAAACTCTACGAGGAGCCGGTCCCGCCGGAGTGGCTCGCCCAGGCGGCTTACGAGCGAAGGCTCAAGGCCCGCGTGAAGGACCTCTTCGCCGAGGCGAAAGAGGCAATGTTCGAGCGCGGCTGTTCCGGCACGATGGCGTGGGGCCGGGACTGGATGCTTTCGGGCAGGCCGGCGCGCAATCCGGACGGCTGAATCTGTCCGGTGGCTGGCCCCGCCGGCGAAACCGGTCAGACGAATCCGGCCAGGTGGAGCAGCCAGCCGAGCGGCGCCGCACCCAGTACCAGCCACGTGGAGTTCAGCCGGAACCGGATGAGGAGCAGGGCCGAGGCGAGGGTGATGAGGGCGGTCGGAATGTCCCGGATCGCGGCTGCCCCGAGGCTCAGCGTCACGGCGGCCATGAGCGCGAGCGAGGCCGCCACGATGCCGTCCAGGAACGCGCCGGAATACGGTGATTCACGCAGCCTGTGGACGAATGGCCCGGTGATGGCGACGAAGACGAACGCCGGGGCGAATATCCCCGCGGTCGCGGCAAGGCCGGTCACAATGCCCCCCGTGCCGAACTTTTCCCCGAGCAGGTAGCCGATGAAGGTGGCTGTGGTGAACAGCGGACCCGGCGTGATCTGCCCGGCGGCCACGGCGTCGAGGAGTTCATTCTGCGTGAGCCAGCCGGACCGTGCCACGAGCCCGTTCTGGATGAACGCCACCAGCACGTAGCCGCTGCCATAGAGCACCGCGCCGGTTCTGGCGAAAAACCAGAACAGTCCCTGCACGGAAAAGGCGGTTGATGCCGCGCTGGCGGCCCCGGTGAACAGGAAGGGAACGAGCGGAAGAACTGTGCCGTTCAGGGCGGCGCGCCGCCGGAGAAAGGCCTCGCGGGCCACCATGAGCGCGCCCATTCCGAACAGCACGGCGAGTTCGTTCTGGCCGAAAAGGGACAACAGAAGCGACACGGCGCCCACGGCCTGGAGCAGTGGAGTCTTGAGGGCCGGCCGGGCCAGCGTCCAGATGGCTTGGATGATGATGGCGATGAGCACCGGCTTGATCCCGTAGAGAAGCCAGGGTGCGGGCGGCAGCTTGCCGTATCGCACGTAAAGCTCCGCGAGAACCCCCACGATCAGCACGGCAGGAATGATGAATGCGGAACCCGCCACGAGAAGCCCCCGCCAGCCGGCCCGCCCGTAGCCGATGTGAATGGCCATTTCGGTGGAGTTGGGGCCGGGGATCAGGTTCGTGGCGGCAATGAGGTCCAGGAATTCGGTCTCGGTCATCCACTTGCGGCGGCTGACGACCTCGTCCTGCATCATGGCGATGTGGGCAGCTGGGCCGCCGAAGGCGGTGGTGCCGAGTCTGAGGAACAGCCCCGCCAGTTCGCGGAGCCTCCGGGGGATATCCTCCGGGTCAGGGGTTTGCGGGGACGTGTTCACCCGTGGCCATACTCCCGCGGGGAGCGGCGCGGACAGGAATCCCTTTTTCCTCGGCGCGTTTCAGCCATACCTGGTGGGCCTCCGCATGCAGTCTCAGGATCTCCTCACGGACCCGGCCGGAGAGCTCGTCAATCTGCGCGGCAGTGTAGCCGGTCGTGTCAATGGGGTCGCCGACCTTCGCGACAATATGTCCATGCCATTCGCGGGCGAACCAGCCGTGGCCGTAAATCTCCGCTGAACCGGCAATCCCGACCGGCAAGATTGGTACGCCTCCCTTCTGGGCGGTAACGAAAGCACCCGCCTTGAAAGGGAGCAGCTGCGACCCGTCTTCATGGCGGCTGCGGGTTCCCTCGGGGAAGACAACGATGTTCTCGCCGCCGCGGATCCGTTCAATTACCTTCGCGAGCGACCTGCGGGCGGACTCCTGGTTGCCGCGCTTTACGAACACCATGCCAATGGCCCAGAGGGCGAGCCCCATGATCGGGACATAGAAGAGCTCCCACTTCACGAGGAACCGGAACGAGACAGGCCGGAGCAGCCACAGGAGCACCGGACCGTCCAGATGCGAGCGGTGGTTCGAGACGATGATGTAGGGCGAGTCTTTCTCCGGCAGTTTTCCGGTGAGCTCCAGCGAGGTGTTGGCGGCCCAGAGCAGCCCCCGCGACCAGTAGAGCGTCGGGTAGTTGGTGAAATGGTTGGTGTGTTTCGTAAGCCCCAGCCGGTCGAACGGACTGACGAGAATTGCAAGAATGCTGGCAATGGGAGTGAAGACGGCGAGATAGACCCAGAGACAGATGGTGCGGATTTTGGCGAGCAAGAATGGACGCCTCCGGCGTGAGATGTTCAGTTTGTAAATGAATCGTTACCGGGCGGCAATGGCAAGGGGTGGGGAGCGGGAGGAGGGATTGTAAAATAATGATACCTAACTATATGTAATTACTGGGTAATTATGCTTCACCTCTAAATCTTCTTGCACCAGAAGAGACAAGTCCCCACTATTGCGCGTAATCGCCGAACCCGGATGGAGAGCATCCGGGACGGGGGACCCAAACGCCGTGACCTGCAACCGCAGGGACGCGGCAGGGGCGAATCGCCGCCTATGCGGCGTAGGGCAACCGACCTTTCGGCCCGAGCCCGTCAGCTAACCCCGCAGGCGTCGAAAGGGACTGCACTCCTGGGCGCCGGAGTCCGTCTCCTGATGAATGTCCGACGCTCGTCCTTCAGGGAGTGCAGTGCATATGTCCCGACTTTCTGTCGTTTTCTCCGCCGCAAAATTCCGGAAAATCCTCTCTGCCGTTGCCGGGCCGCTGGATTCGTTGGCCGCTCCGAGGTTGATGCTGTTCGGTTACCTGTCCTATGTGCTCACAGGGTGGCTGCTCCTGTGCCTGCCGTGGTCGGCTGCACAGGAGGTTTCCGCGCTTGACCACCTGTTCACAGCCATGTCGGCGGTCTCGACCACTGGGCTTGTGACGGTTGATACCGGAACAGCCTATACCGGTTTCGGACAGGCGGTCATCGCGCTGCTGATCCAGGCGGGCGGAATCGGATACATGACGTTCAGCTCGTTCGTGGTGATCGCCTCGGCGAACCGGATCTCCCGGTTCCGGGAGAAGGTCGCCTCCGCCACGTTCGCGCTGCCGTCCGGATTCGAGATCCGGACCTTCATTGTTCATGTCATCGGGTTCACCCTGTTCTGGGAGCTGCTGGGCGCCGTAGCCCTCTTTGCGGCGTTCGTCCACGATGGAGTCCCCAACCCCCTCTGGCAGGCGGTCTTTCACAGTATTTCAGCCTTCTGCACCGCCGGGTTCGGTCTCTACAGCAACAGCTTCGAGGGATTCCGGGACCACTTCTGGGTTAACCTAGTTCTTTCGGTCCTGAGCCTCCTTGGAGCGTTGGGGTTCATTGTCTGCCTCGATGTGTGGGACAACCTCCGGGGTCTCCGCAAAAGCCTCCTGTTCACCACCCAGATGATCCTGTCGGTGACCTTCTGGCTGATTGCGGCCGGAACCGTCCTGGTCTTCCTCGCTGAACCGTCACTGAAGGCCATGCCACCGGACGAGCGGCTCATGGTGTCGTTCTTCCAGGTGATGACCGCAAGCACGACGGTCGGCTTCAACACGGTTCCCATCGGGGCATTATCCGCTCCGGTCCTGTTCCTGCTCGTTGCGCTGATGGCGATAGGCGCGTCGCCTTCAGGCACGGGCGGCGGCCTCAAGGTGACGACCGTTTCCGCGCTCGCGGGGCTTGTGAAAAGCACACTTCGCGGTGAAAAGAGGATCAGCCTCCGGGGGCGGATCATTCCGCCCGAACGGGTTCAGCTCGCTACGGCGAGCCTCGCCTACTATTTCTGCGTGACGGGCATTGCGGTCTATCTGCTGCTGCTGGCCGAGAAGGGTGACTTCCTCACGATCCTGTTTGAAGCGGCCTCGGCCCTTGGAACGGTGGGCCTGAGCATGGGGGTCACCGCCAGCCTGACGGCGGTGGGAAAACTGGCGGTGATTGTCCTGATGCTGATCGGCCGCGTCGGTTTCCTGACGTTCGGCATGGCACTCACGGCGCAGGCCGAAACTCCTGCCTCGGCAATCGACAACGAGCTGGTGATCTAGGCGCGGCCTCTCACGCCTCGGATTCGGCGAGTTTCAGCCATTCCTGCATGGCGGGGAGTTTCCAGACGGTTTCCATGTAGGCTCGGCACAGGTCGTTGGTCTGCACACCATAAGTGGTGAACCGGGAGACAACCGGAGCGTACATGGCATCGGCGATGGAAAACTGACCGAACAGGCAGGGCCCGTGGACGCCGAACCGGGTGCGGCAGTCGGTCCAGATCTGCTGGATGCGCTCAACGTCCGTCTTCGCCTCGGCGGGGATTTCGGAAAGTGGTGTGCGGCCCCGGAAGTTCATGGACATTTTTGTCCGCATGCCGGTGAAGCCCGAGTGCATCTCGGCGCTCACGGAGCGGGCCGTGGCGCGGGCGGCCTTGTCCTCGGGCCAGAGCTTTTTCTCCGGGAAGGTCTCCGCAAGGTATTCGCAGATGGAAAGTGAATCCCAGATGGTGAGGTTGCGGTGTTTCAGCACCGGGACCTTGCCGGTGGGGGAGTGGACAAATGACTGGTTTTTGAAATCCGCAGCTTTCAGGTCGAGCTTCACCAGCTCGAACGGGATGCCGAGCTGCTTCATGACCACATAGGGCCGGAGCGACCAGGACGAAAGGTTGTGGTTGCCGACGACGAGGGTGAACTCGGACATGGCTATTCCCTATTTCAGTGCGCGCTCGGCCGCCTTCACGATGTCGGAGACGGCAATGCCGTAGCGATCGTAGATCACGAGCGGGCTCTCGCTCATGGTCTGGCCGTGGGGACTGCCCACCTTGGCGAAACCGGGGAGCTTCTTCTTGCCCGTCCGTCCGTCGAGGATCTTCTGAGCGTGCTGCGCAAGGCAGGATGCCACCAGTCCGGCGAGTCCGCGGGCCGAGTCGTTGCCGCCCACGAAACCGTCCTCCACCGTTACGACGGAATCGTAACCCTGGAGGATCTTCACGATCCGGGCCACCGGGAACGGCTTCACCTGGCCGACGAAGTAGACATCCGCAGGCTGCTTTTTCGCTTCGAGCTTCTCCCGCGCCATGAGCCCCCGGTAGAGGACCGGACCGGTCACGACGATGGCGGTTTTCGCCTTCGGCGACTGGCGCACGAGGGTGACGGGCTCGAACTTCCAGTCGGGACCGAACAGCGGTTTCGACGGCTGGTTCTGCTTTCCGATCACCGGTACCACGTCACGGGGGCCGATGTACATGGCGAAGTCGTTCAGCCGGTACATCTCCCGCATGACGTGGATGGCGTGGTTGGCATCGGCCGGAACGAACGCCCGCTTCATGCGGGGCAGCTCGAAAGCAAGGTCAATACCGTGGAGCGCATGGGCGGTGATGCCGTCCTTGCCGGGGTTCAGGCCGTTGTGGCTCGAAATCACCTTCACCGGAACACCGACGGTCAGGCCGTCCTCGTCATGCCCGAAGATGTCCTGCTGGTAGTCGGCGAATTCCAGTCCCTCGCGGCCCACCGCCTGGATGAACGCCGCGAAGGTGGAGGCGGCGACGGTGGGGAGCTTGTCCTTGCCGGGCTTGCCGCCGAACTGGGTGAGGGCTTCATAGATGTAGCCTGCAGCGGCGATGAACGCGCCGCGCTCGCGGATTCCCGCCTGGATGAACCGCTTTCCGAGCGGCCCTTGGAGGACGCCAAGCTGCGTGGAGCCGCCCAGGTCCATGTCCACGGCGGCCATGTGTTCGCCGTTTTTCGCGGCCAGTGCCTTGAGGGCAAGGTTCACGCCTTTGCGAGGCGATACCCAGTCGGCACCGTGGTCCCCCTTCACCAGTGTCTCGCTGGCGGAGACGGGCAGTGTCTCGGGCCAGTCGAATTCGTAGCCGGTGAGGGCCGATGAGGAGGGCCGCGCACGGAAGGTGGTCTTGACCGGCTGCACCTTCAGTGCGGCGGTTTCCTCCGGGGTCAGCTCAAGGGCCTTGCGGATCTCCGCGACGTTTTCCTTCTTCAGGTTGCCGTCGTGGTGGTTCACCGGTTTCGGGAGCGGTTTTCCGTTCCGTTCGGCGTTGATCGTGGCGATGATACCGTCTTCCCATTCGCGGATGCCGCGCCCCATGATGGAGCCGGGGACCCAGAGCCTGTCATCCGGCGAAAAGCCCCACTTTGCGGGGTCCTTCAGAACCTTGCGGGCGGAGCGGATGATGCCGGCCGGATAGATGAACACTGGTCCCTTGCCACTCCGGCACAGGAGAGTGGCCTCGCGGAGCGTCTTGTAGAAGCCTGCGAAGTCGTGGCACGAGGGGGTTTCAATGACGGTGAGACCTGCGGCCCGCGCCTTGGCGGCGGGATTTCCGCATGGGTCGATGGACTGTGTGGTGCCTGAAAGCTGCATGGCGTTCAGCGCCGGGATAACGACGCAGGGGGCCTTGCGGTTGGCGGCGATCTCAAGGGCCTCCATGGCGGAGCCCTCCTGCATGGAGCCGTCAGAGGTGAACAGGTAGACGACGCCGCCGTTGCCGCGGCACTGGTTCCAGAGGGCCATGCCCACGCCGCCGGCATCATTGCCAAGGCGGCCGGTGTTCATGGAGCCGCCCGCGATGGGGGTCACGTGGCCGCCGATGGGCTCGGAGGTGCGGAATCCGTTCACCACGTC
>CAZSFB010000074.1:0-9830 GCA_964606035.1 uncultured bacterium
GGTGACTTTGCCCAGGTGAACTCCCGGGTTGCAGAACAGCTCGATGCCCCGCAGCTCAATCTCGTCACCAAACTCGAACTGGCCGCCTCCGGCGGAAAGGCCGAGCGGCGCGTTGAGGGCGGCGAGGAAGTCATCGAGTTCTCCCTCCCGGCAGTTATCGCCTGCGAGAAGGGCCTGAACGAACCCCGCTATGCATCTCTTCCCGGCATCATGAAGGCAAAGAAGAAGCCGGTCGACAAGCTCGACCTGGCCGGCCTTGGCCTTTCGGCAGCCGACGTGAAACCCCGGCTCGTTCTCCAGGAAATCCGCATTCCCGAGCAGAAACGCCGTGGCGTGAAACTCACTGGTGAAGTGAACTAGACAGCTACAAAGCTCGTAAAACTGCTCAGCGAAGAGGCGAAGGTCATCTGACCGCGCTCAGCAGCGTACCGGAAAGGACAGGATTAACATGGCAGACAAAGACATTCTGATTATCGCCGAACAGCGCGGCGGAACGATCCGCAAAATCACTTATGAACTCGCCGGCATCGGCGGCGAACTGGCCAAAAAGACAGGTGGCGAACTTGTCGCCGTCCTCATCGGCGAGGGCATCACCGCTTCAGCCGCAGGACTCGGCAAGTACGGCGTCAAGAAAGTGCTGGTTGCAGATGACGGTGCATTCAAGCTCTACTCTTCCGAAGGCTACGTGACGGCAGCGGCCAAGGCGGTCGCCCAGGTACAGCCCGGCATCGTGCTGACCGGTGCTTCCGCCCTGGGACGGGATCTCTCGGCCCGGCTGGCGCAGCGGCTCAAAACCGGCCTTGTCACTGATTCGGTCGGCCTCGACATTGTTGACGGCAAGCTGCAGGGCATTCGCCCGGCACTGTCAGGCAAGATCCAGCAGGTCGTGCAGATCCCGGAAGCCCGTCCCCAGATCGCCTCGATCCGCCCAAATGTGTTCAATGTTCCGGCCCAGTCTGGCGGTGATGCCGCGGTCGAAAAGCTCGATCACGGTGTTTCCGCCGGTGCGATCCGGGCCAAGGTGACGGAGCTCCGCGCTTCGGCTGGCGCCAAGGCAGACCTGACCGAAGCCGAGCGAATCGTCTCCGGTGGCCGTGCGCTCAAGGCTGCCGAAAACTTCAAGATCCTCGACGATCTGGCCAACACCATCGACGCAACCGTTGGTGCCTCCCGGGCCGCCGTGGATTCGGGATATGCACCACATCAGATGCAGATCGGGCAGACCGGCAAGGTCGTGAACCCGACCCTGTACCTGGGCTTTGGTATCTCCGGTGCCATCCAGCACCTGGCGGGTATGCGCACATCGAAGGTGATTTGTGCGGTCAACAAGGATCCGGATGCCCCCATCTGGCAGATCGCCGACTACGGCATCGTGGACGACCTGTTCAAGGTGGTCCCGGCGCTCACCGACGAGTTCAAGAAACTGCTCGCCCAGGCCTGAGCGGTTTTATATTAACAGACAGACCGCCGGCCCCTTCGGGTGCCGGCGGTTCTGTTTTGTTATGAATCAGTCCGGCTGCGTGACCAGAACAATTTGATGAAAAGAGAACACAAACCGCAAGGCCAGCCTTGGTATGCGTTGACCGGTCATGTCAATGCTCTTAAATAGCGCCCCATGAAAGTCCTGCCGTTTCGCAATTCTGTCCTCCTGATCATCACAATACTCGCTGGCGCCTGCGCCACAAGGAGTCCCGTACCGCAGGAACTCGTCCGGCCATTCAACCAGGCCATCTATGACGTGGCGGTCCTGATTCCCGACGGTTCGGTGGAGTTCACCAATCTGCGCGCAACCGACAACGTGTCCGCAATATGGGTGGATGCCTTTCGCGCGAAGATGCAGAAGGCCGGCTACATCATCGTGAAAGACGCTTCACAGGAATACGACCTGACCACCAGGGTCGTGCTGGACTGCGTGGACTCCACGTTGACCCTGAAACTCTCCGACAAGCAGCAGGTCATAGACGAGATACGGATCCAGGAAGGTCTCTGGCTGGAGGCATGCCTGAACACACGAATGACTGACTATGTGGCCACCCGCCTGGTGAACGCCTACACGCGGTCAGCGAACGTGTCGGAGTTTGCCGACAATCTGGAAATGGTCAAACACCCTTCCTCCGCCTCAACCGAGCCGGTGATCCCCTCAAAACCGGTCATCGCACTTGCGGAATCCGATGGCCGCAGTGCCGTTGCTGCCTATCCGTTTTCCGGCCAGGGCGGCACCGAGGAATCCGTACTTGAAATGGTTTCCAGGACTTTTGCGGATGATATTACGAAGGTTCAGTGCATGCGGGTTGTACCAACCGAGACACTCATGCAGGTCGCAAAGGTCCTGGACCTGAAGGACCGCTGCATCAACGAAACGTGCCAGATTGATCTCGCGCGCAACGCCCGTGTCGACGTCCTCGTCCGCGGCGTGGTCTCGAAAGTATCCGGGTCCTACATGGTGAGCACAACTGTTATTGACACCACAACAAGGCGCATCCTTTATTCCGACAAATCGTCCGCCACCGAGAAGACTTTGGCATCCGAAGCCGAAAAGCTTTCGCGCCGCATTCGCAGCTTTGTTATTTGCCCCAGCTCCCGGTGATCCGGATCAGCGGGCCAGTCCGGGAACCGCTGCCGCCGGGGTGTTCTTTGCAGCCAGATCGGCCTTCAAGAGCAGTGACCGGTACAATGTGTAGCTGTACTGCTTCTTGTTGAAGAAGTAATCGACCTCAAATGCACCTATGGCGAAGGTATCGGCCGGCAGATCCAGGGCTGCCTGGTTCAGCTTGGGTTTGACGAGGAGGCTTTTGGTCTCCTTCATTTCGACAGAAGTGATCTGGTCCTCGAATGGATAGGAGGTGTACCCCACTATGCTGAAGCGCAACCTGACCCGGTAGACGGGTTTCGGAGCATTGTTGGTGAACTTCACGGTAAATGCCCCGTTCTGCCGGTACTGTTCAAAGGCCGACTGCTGGAGGTCCGGAACGGAGAGGTCGGAAATCTCAAGAGGACCGGTCAGTTCATACGGCGCGGCGTCGTATTTTCCTTTCGCCTCGCGATGCTTTGCCTGATAGGCCTCATTCTGCGGCTCGATCTGGAGTGCTGACTGATAGGCCTCGGCGGCGGAGCGGTAATCCCCCAGGACCATGAATGAGTCACCCAGAAGCGCCGGATAGGCGGCCTGGCGTGGATCAATACGGGCCGCGAGCATGAACCGTGGCACCGCCTTGTCGTGCTCCTTGGTGCTCGCATGCATCATCCCGAGCCGGTAATGGGCAAGTGCGGCATTCGGATTTGCCTCGATTGCCTTCAGATAGCCGTTTCTCGCGGGTTCAGTCCGGTTCATCAGGAAATACGATTCAGCTGAATAGAGCACTGCATCGGTCTGCTTGGGATCCAGCTTGTACACATTGTCGTATTCCACCGTTGCCAACGGATACAGTTTTGCCTCGAACAACTGATCCGCGAGCAACCGCCGTTCCTTCGCGGTGTTCGGGGTCAGCGCGATTGCCTTTTGGAACGCCTGATTGGCGTCGCCCGGACGATTGGCGGCCTGATACAAGACTCCAAGCTGGATCTGGTAGCGCGGATTCTGAGGATCCTTCCGGGCAGCCTGCTCCAATTCGAAAATCGCCTTGGGGGAGTCCTTCAGATCCCGTGCGGCGAAACCCGCAAGCTCGTAACCCGCTGCGGAATCAGGTTCCAGCTTCTTGATCTCTTCGGCCTGTTCGGCCGCACCTGAAGGCTGTTTGGCGTCCAGAAGGGCGCGGGCCAGAAGCACCCGCGCCTCTGTATTTTTCGGCTGGGTCTTCACCACCCACTGCAGATAGGGAACCGCCTGCGAAGCCCGTCCAGTGGCAATCAGGGCAGATGAAATCCCCAGATACAGCCTGGGCTCTGTCTTGTTAACCTTGATAGCATTCGCGTAGATCTTGATCGCTTCGTCTCCCAGACCTTTGCGGATATAGGCCTTCGCCTGGAGATCCATCGCCTCCGTATCCTCCGGAGCAATGGCGATGGCACGGGACGACTGGGCGACGGCATCATCAAGTGCATTTGTTGCAAGCGCAATCTCCGCCAGCAGCTTGAAACCCGGCACCGACTTTTCATTTTTTGTGAGAAGCCTTGTAGCAGTCTCACGAGCTTCGGCATGCTTGCCATCCATCACATAGATGCGCCCGAGTTCCTCCAGTGCAGCCTCCTCAAATCCCTCTATCGCGGCGAGCTTCTGGTAAATCTCGGCAGCCTTCGGCACCTGGGACAGTGCAACAAGCGAGCGTGCCTTGATGTACAGGACATCGGGGTGGTCAGGTGAGGAAGCAAGAAATTCGTCGGCCTTCACTACAGCCATGTCATACTGCCGTGATTCAAGAAAGAGCTGCGCCTGCCGGAAATGATCCGTCACCACCGGCGAGGGTGCACTCTCGACGCCCGAAAAACTCCTGGCCACCAGGCGCAGGTGTGTGATTTCGCCTGTGGCGGGATAGACAATTTTCACCGGAGATGCCTTGGCCTCGGCGAACCTCGCAAACGGTCCCTCGGCCCTTGCAGAACCCTGGATCTCCCATAACTCCCGGTAGGCTTCCTTCGGTTCCTCCCACGTCAGCGTTGGCCCGTCTTTTGCCGAAGCGATCCTGACATTCACCGCAGGTGACGGGACCTGCTTGTAGGCAACAACCTGGATGACTCTGTTGACCGGATCAGAGAAATAGATGTGGACACCTTTTGCGTCATCCACAGCCAACCCGCCGGGCCGGGCAAACCGGCCCTTGCCCTTGCCGTCCAGTCCGGCGCCGAATCTGGCCACCGGCCTGCATTCCTTGTCCACAATCTGTACACCATTACGGTCAAGGATGTAGAAATTTTCCATCCGGTCCATCTCGATCGCCACAGGTGAATCAATGAATCCGGCACCATAGCCTTCCTTGCAAAGAGCGTTCAGGAACTGGCTGTTCCGGGAATATTTCATCAGCTGGTTTATGCCCTCGTCGATGACGTAAAGGTTTCCTTCGGCATCCACCACAAGATCCCGCGGCTGGTCCAGTCCCCCTGAACCCTTGGACTGGTTGATGGTCACAAATCCGCCGTTCGGACTGAACAGGGAGACCCGCTCGTTGTCGCGATCCACGACGTAGACGAACCGGTCGTCGCCAAACATGCCCCTGGGATCCTTGAGCCTTCCCGGATCGGAACCTTTCGAGCCCATGCGGCCCTTGTACACGCCTGTCGGGTCGAACATCTTGACGTCGTGGTTGCCGCTGTCACTCACATAAACAGTGCCTGCGTGGTACAGGACCCTGGCGGGGCTGTCCATGTCGTCCTTTGCGCCCCACTTGAGGGATATTCGTCCCACTTCGGCACCTTCGGTCGTCAGCACCCGGACTTCTTTCGCGCTGCTATTGAGCGCAAAAATCTTCCCATCGCCGACATCAATATCATCCGCCTGGTATGCAATGGACCGGACATACTCGAGGGTGAACCCGGGGCGGTATGGAGTCCGGGCGGCTTGTTCCTCGCGCGTCCGGTGACGGAAAAGCTGGACCCGGCTGTTGTCCGTATCAATAACAACAAACCGCTGATTCACCTCGTCGAACAGAAGCCCCTGGGAGCCCTTGAATTGCGCCTGCGCGGTTCCTTCAGAGCCAAACGTCTGAAGCGGTTTCTGACCAGGCGCAAAGTGGAAAATCCGCTGGCTGCTGCCATCCATGAGGGCAAACGTGCTGTCCCTGCCTGCGGCGACAGCAACCGGCCGGTCGAAGCCCCGTTCCCGGCCGACCTTGGTAAGCCTTCTCCATTCCCGGTTGAAAAGGACCACTTCCCGCAGGTCGGAGTCGGCAACGTAGAGATTTTCCTCAGGGTCCACGGCCACGTCGACCGGGTTCTTGAGCGTTGCCCCGCCCGCCTTTGATTCCGGCCCGAACACGCCGAGAAACAAGCCGTCCTCGCCCCAGCCCGAAATCCGGCCGTTGTCGGTGTCCGCCACATAAACCCGCCCGCCGTAACCAACGGAAACCCCTCTGGGGCCTCCCAAAAATCCGGGGTCGGAGCCCTTTCCGCCGAGCGTTTCGACAAGCGATCCGTCCGGCGTGAATACAAACAGAAGGTTGAGATCGTTATCGGCAACATAGATACGCCGGGTGACCGGACTGATCGCTATGCCCCAGGGGCGGACGAGCTTCGGATTGCTGTTTCTTCCATACTCCTGCTTGAACATTCCCGCCTTGTCGAACACCTGTACGCGGCCGTTCCGGGAATCCGTCACATGATAGTTACCGCTTGCATCCATGGCGGCATGAACAGGTGCACCAAACTGCCCCGCTGCCTGCCCCTTGCTGCCAAAGGCATTTTCCCACTCCACGTTGAGTGCCAGTGCCCGCAGCGGAAAGAGGTGAACTGCCGCCACCAGCATGAAAATCGTCCGTGTTGTCCGAAAAAATGAGGAGTTCACGCCCGGTTGTCTCCTTGAGCAAAAAGGCCATAACAGGCCAGGGAAATGGTACTTCAACCATGCCGACAATGGCATGAGCACCCATTCAGACGGAAACAGCGTGGGGCTGCTTCCAATGATGTTCCCCGCTTCCTGCTTTGTGGAACAAAAGAATAGCGGTTGGCACAAGTCTATACACCCTGCTGTTGCTTCGCAAGCCATTGTAACTTCTTGGGATTTTCCAGATCCTGCTGCACCGGATTGAATATTGCCACGAGCCGTCCGGAAGCTTCTTGACCCCCCGGGGGGGACTGCCTAGCGTGCGCCCTTCCGGGAAGTTTCCCTTCAACCGGCGAGGGACAGCCAGTGAGTGCCTCACGAAAAAAGCGAGAACCGGCAAGTGGTCCGCCGGGCACAGGCGGCGGCTTTGAGGACCAGATGCAGCGTCTCGAACTCCTCGTTGACAGGATGGAGAGCGAGAACCTGAAGCTCGAGGATGCGATCTCGCTTTTTGAAGAGGGAATGGGCCTCTCGAAAACACTCCTGGACCGGCTTGAGAAAGCCGAGAAGCGCGTGGAAATCCTGATCCGGAAAAGCCGTACCGAGGTCGAGAAGCGGTCGCTTGATGCAGACTCGATTCTGGAAGGCGGCGGTATTGACGACGACAACACGGAAGCTGGGGATGACGACCTTGAAGAGTCCGACGACGAAACGTTCTAGCCGAAAAGCCGCCGGAGGTTTTCTTGCCGGTGAAACGTTCGATCACTGGCTGGCGCGCCAGGCCCGCCGCGTGGAGGTTGCCCTCAAGCGCTATGCCCCGCGCGAGCTGCCGTCGGACGGTGGCATCGGCAAGGCCATGCGTTACAGTCTGCTCGCAGGAGGCAAGCGGCTCCGGCCGGTACTGGCACTGGCTGCTGCCGAGGCGGTCAACGGCAATTCAGACCTGATCCTGCCGTTTGCCTGTGCCCTTGAGCTGGTACACACCTATTCGCTCATTCATGATGATCTGCCTGCCATGGATGATGACGATCTGCGCCGCGGGCGGCCGACCAACCATATCGTCTTCGGTGAGGCATCGGCCATTCTCGCTGGCGACGGGCTCCTGACCGAAGCGTTTGCAATCTGTTCGGATTCCAGCAACCGCCGGAGGCTCGCTCCCGCGCATGTCCTTGAGTTTACCAACGTGCTTGCCGAGGCTTCCGGGTATAAGGGAATGATCCGCGGCCAGGCGCTGGATCTCGCCGCCGAAGGCAAGAAGCTGACCCGTTCCGAGCTGGAGCGGCTGCATTTCTGCAAGACGGGCGCGCTGATCTCTGCGGCAGTAGAAGGGGGAGCGATCCTGTCCGGTGCCACCAGCGCCCAGCGGAAATCCCTGGCCAACTACGGCAGGCTGCTGGGACTCGCGTTCCAGATCCAGGATGATGTGCTTGACCTGACCGCCGATGAAAAGACGCTGGGCAAGACCGCCAAGAGCGATCTAGCTGAGAACAAGATGACATTTCCGGCGCTGCTTGGAATCGAAGGATCCCGGAAAGCCGCCCAGATTACCTCCGCCAGGGCCGTCGCGGCGCTCAAAAAGTTCGACCGGCGTGCGGACCCGCTTCGGGCCGTGGCCCGCTACGTTATCGAACGTGGCTACTGAGACGGTACCGTAGATAAAGCTCGTCCCGGATCCGTTCCTGCTCGACGAGCTGAAACCGCCGTATTTCTGTCAGGGAAAAAGGCTCGTGGCCGGCGGCTGACGGTGTCCGGCGGCCGCCGATGACCACCGGGCAGAGCGTCAGCATCAGCTCGTCAATGAGTCCGAGTCTCAGCATGCGCTGGACCAGTTCTCCGCCTCCTTCACACTGAAGCCGGCGGACTCCAAGCCGTGCAAGGTCTTTCATCACATGCCGGAGGTTGATCTCTCCGTCCCTGTCAGTGTCGCAGGGATGTATGGAAAGCATCTTCAGCTTGGGAACGGCGGAACGGGTCTTGCCATCCAGTGTATAGAGACGAAGTTCACCGGTCGTCTGAAGGAATCTGGGATCCCTGCCAAGATCGCCGGATGCACTGACCACAGCCACCATCGGCTGCGGTGACTGCCCACGGCGGGCCCGTTCCACTGCAAACCTCCGGCCGATGACAATGCGCGGGTTCTCGTTCCGAACACTGGCACCTCCGAGAATGACGGCGTCAGCCCGTGCCCGTTGCTCCATGAGATGACGCTTGTCCGTTTTCGACGCGAATCTCGGCGGCCCGCCCTCGGCCGTTGTTATCTTTCCGTCCAGACTCACAGCGAGAATTGCACAGGTATACGGACGATCAATCACCCAGTGTGCTCCATGTTTTCAGTTCCGGAATCGTTCCACGATTGCGGCGGCTAGGGAAGCCTCCGGCATCACCGGTTGCCGGATACCGGCCATCAGGCTGAAAAGATGCGCCTGCAGAGAGGCATACTTCATCGCAGCCGCCGCCTTCCCCGTGACAATGATCCGCCTCCCGCCCGCCACCACATAACCGGCTCCATCGAAACGGCCGAGGGACGTCAGTTCACCCTGATCCATCGGACGGAAAGGTCTCGTGTCCCGGCCTCTCAGGCGGGCCGCAATGATTGATGCGACCTGATCCCCCATCTGGCAGGCATACATTGCCCGTGGCGGCAATGCCTGTCCGTTCCTGTCCAGAAACGCACACTGGTCACCAATGGCAAATATACCTGCAACGGAAGTTTCGAGATAAGGAGAAACAGGCATCCGTCCACCCGGCCCCTGATACAGGGTTTCAAGCCCAGGCAACTGCTCTGCCTTCACACCCGCACACCAGATCACTCCATCTGCGGCAATACCTGTGGAGGAACCTGTCACGATCCGGCCCGGCTCAAGCCGCGAAATCGGCGTCTCCAGCCTCAGACACACGCCTCGCTCCAGCAGAAACCGTCTCGCATAGACAGTTTCCCGGAATCCACTGAGAGGGAGCAGACGCTTCGCCGCATCCACAAGAACCAGACCGGGACGTTTCGCAGACGTAAGAGATTTCCAGCGATCCGCGATTTCGGCGGCCAGCTCGACTCCGGTGAGGCCAGCACCCGCAATGGCGAGAGTTCCCTTGGCCCCCATCCGGGTGATCCGCTCCAACAGCACCCTGGCCCGTTCCGCGTCGTCAAGGGTTTTCAGCGGAACGGCAAATTCAGAAACGCCCGGAATACCATAATCATTTGACCTGGACCCGCTGGCGATCACCAGCATGTCGAACGGCAGGTCCGCCGGGTGCCCGTAACTGTCCACCGTAAGAGTCCGGCTCCCCGGGTCCACTTCCTGAACCTGCCCGTCAACCCAGTTCACCGGAAAACCCCGCAGTGCATCGGTCAGCAGGTAGGAAATGTTCACCGGGTGAATTGCCGCCTCATGAAGACGGCAGACGTCCACAAACCGGAGCC
>CAZSFB010000075.1:0-9821 GCA_964606035.1 uncultured bacterium
CATTGTACACATACAGGCCGTATCTGACCTCAGTTGCCCGGGAAGATGGCAGCTCCCGCAGCCAGACTTCCGCGAGGCTGGCCCCCTCTCCTCCATTTCGTTTTTCCAGATGGGGCGGGATAACGGTCCGGACCCTGGCAAGCAGAGCGGAGTCACCCAGTGCCCGGGCATCGGACCAGAGCTTTGCCGCCTCCGATTCCACCGGAGAAAAATACCTCGCCAGCATCCACCGAAACTGTACCGACTCGCGATTTCGAGCATGACGGCGGGCAAGTTCCAGTCCCTGGCTCAATATCTCTTTCGCCCCGACAGGATTTTCCCGTTGCTCTTCCAGAAGTGCGGCCTGCAATATCACCGCAAGCTCTCCGGCAACATCCTTGCGGCGACGGTCAGTCTCCAGTGCCTCGGTGAACAGTTTGTCGGCTTCGTCGGTATCCCCTGTGACTCGAAGAGTTGTCCCCAGATTATACAGTGCCTTGGACACCCGCGACGGATCGGTGCTTTCACGGGCCCGGTCCAGGGCGGCACGCCCGTAATCACGTGCCATTTTTTCATCTCCAAGCGACCAGTGGATAAGCCCGGCGATACCAAGCAGGTCCGACGCGTTCCCCGCATCTACGGCAGCCGTCACCGATACGGTAGCCGGATCCAGATATCTCGCCACCACTGCCAGCGCCTTGGCCGGGCGAGACATTCTCCGGAGTGCTTCCGCTCGGTATATCCGGGCCTGAACAGCTGTCGCCCCGTCCCCGGACTGTTCTGCAAAGGAACTGAGTTCACCGAACTCCCGCTCTGCCACCTGGAGATTCCCATTCGCCATTTCGACCATTGCCGCCGTCAGGCGATTCCGGGAAATGAATCTGTATAACTGTGCCTGTAGGGGACGATCCGTTCCCGCAGCTTCCAGTCTTTTCTGGTAGATCGCTGTAGAATTGTCGATATCCGGTCTTGCGAAATCCAGTTCCGTTTCCGTCTCAAGCCGTATACGAGCCCGATTGAAAAGAAGCTCGGCCCTGGATTCTTCGTCTCTGGCAGTGGCCGCATTCGCTATCGCCCGCGAATATACCTCGATCGCCTCTTCCTTGCGTCCTGCCAGAGCGAGACAGCGCGCCTGCTCCGATTCGATGACCACCCGCATTTGCGGACTTCCCTTTGCGCTCCGGAGAGCAAGTTCGAAACGTTCCAGGGCATCATCAAAGCGGTTCGCCCGCATGTAATCCTGTCCGGCAAAATAGGAGGCCTTTACCGACTGCTCGAATGCACCCGCTTCGGCATACAGTTTCGCCAGCCGGTCTTCATATCCTGCCGCCCGTGACCAGAGCTGAAGCTGCTTAAGGGAATATACAGCCGCATTAAGCATCTGGGCGAGGATCCTGGGATCAACCCCGACCACGTCCATCATCGTTACGGCCCGTTCCGCCGCAAGCGCAGCGGCTTTCCAGTTCCTCGCCGCCGCCTCTGTCGCTGCCCGGTTTGCCAGTTCGCTCAGGCCCTTTGATGCGAAGGCGTCCGTCTGTTGTTGCGGTATCCCCGGATACCCCCAGAATTCGAACTCTGAAAGCCGCACATTCCCCGCCTGGAAGGAGTTCCATAGCTCGCCAGCGGGCGGGGCCTTCCAGTCCACAAGTGACCGGTAAAAGTCCTGCCAGGGGGCAGATGCCTCTCCCTGGGATTCTTTTCCAAGAATCATCGCCGGTACACCCGAATAGGCCGCCAGCTCGATGAACGCCATCCGGTCATCAGGGGCATCGCTCATAAAATCCGTAAATACCCAGAGGTGCGGTTCTCCCGAAAGCTCCGTCAGCCGCCAGAGGGGCAAACCACCCCCGGGAAATCCAATCGACAGGTTGCGGCCAGATCCCCTTACCGTCGAGGAAAAATGGATGAAATGATACTGCCCATCAAGCGATGAGCTTTCCTCGACAAAACGGCTCGAGGTGCTGTCTTCGTAAAAAAATCCCCGAATCCCGGGAATGGCAGATGCCAGTGCTTCGAGCCGTTGCTGCATCTGCTTTCCGGCGACACTTCCTTCGTCGGAAACGGCGGCATCCGCCACAAACATGCCACGCCGCTTGTTGATATTCCGGCGAAGCCACGAGGTCTGGTAGTGGGCGAAAGAGACATACCGCCCGGATACATGCACCTCCCTGGCGGAATCCATGCCGATCAGATGCACTCTTGAATAACGGGATAGTGCCTCCAAAAGGCCAGCTTTCCCCACCAGACGGATTTCCCTTTCATCAGTGATGATATAACCACTGTCGTCTGAAGACGTTGCCACAATTGCCTCGCCTTCCGGCAGATCATACTGGAGATCTGCAATAGACGTCGGGCGGATCATCAGCAGTGAAGCTAGTTCCGGGCTCTGTTCCCGCAGATCCATGATGGCTGACCGGTATTCCTTGATCGCGTCGTCCGCGGCCTTTTGTGCAGTCCGGGCGACGGCTCCCAGAGGGCCGCTGAAATCGGCCTCGCGCATCCGGCTGAGCTGCTCTACCGCCGAGTTCCACTTTTTGAGCGCCGCTGTCAGTTTTCCATATAGTTTCCGGTCGTTGTCTCTTCCCGGCTCGGCGATGGTTCCCAGCGTCCAGAGAACCGAAACCCGGCGGATCCGTTCACCGGTTTCGGCCGCCCTTTCCAGATAGGTCCTGCCCGCAGTCTCGTGATAGCGGCGGATCCACAGAACCGAGAGTTTCGCCAGAAGTTCCGACGCAAATACCTGCCGGGATTGCCACGACAGGATGGATGGAACAGATGGCCCGAGCGTGTCCAATTCGTCCAGAAATGCGATACATGCGGATTCATCACCAGAAAGATCGCATTTGAGTGCATACCGCCAGAGCCGAAGGTCGGAAAACCTGTACGGCCGTCCCGTTTCCTCATAATCTTCCAGTATTTCGTCGAGATGCTCGCCATAACCGGCGGCACTGGCCGCTTTTGCCCGATTCAGCAGCCCCGCGAGCCGCCGCCGGATGGTTGACTTGCCAGTCTCCTTCTCCATCTCCATCCAAAGCATGTCGCTCCGGACCAGTTCGCGGAATGGAATCAGCGACTCCGGTGAATCCGGCTTCAGAAGCCTCAGGCGAAGCAATGCTCTTAGTTCGTAATTTTCGGCGATCACCCGGAGATTGACCGGTATGCCTTCTGATCGCTGTTGCTCCAGAAGGGATGTCACTGAAGCCGACCTGCGGAGGATTACGCCCGCGGCCTTTGAATCAACTTCCCGCTCCAGAAGCAGCAGTTCCATCTCTGATGCGGTGACCATCCCCTGTCCCTGAAGGTCTCCGGACGCCTCGGCAAGTTCTCGTGCCTCCTTCAGGTAATTTCCCGCCCGCTCCCGGTTTCCAGATGCCACCTCCAGTCGCGCTGCCTGTGTCAGGGAAATGGCTCTCCTCTGCTGCGCCTGGACGCCACCCGCAGCCCGCTTCCCCCGTAGGGCCCCGGCACGGTACACCAGTGCTTCTCCGGCATGTCCCGCGGCCTCATGCGCCCAGCCTGCATAGGTATTCCCCAGAAGTTGCTCCGCATCCGAATCAAAACCCCATGGGAAAGAAGTCGCCGTCGGGCCCAGCGCAATGGAGAAGGTCGGTGGTGCGCGCTTTGCGCGCCGGTTCACGAACTTGCGATTTTCTTGACGCTCCCTGTCCCATTCATCAAGGCTGGCGAGCGCACCAGCGTTGTCGCCGGAACGGAACTGGCTGATACCCCGGTTCCTGAGCAGCAGATACCGTGTTGGTGAACCGGATGGCATATTCCGGAGAAGTTCGTCGTACGCCGCGACAGCTTCTGCATGATTCCCAGACCATGCGAGGATCATCGCCAGATACTCGCCGAGGGCTGATTCTGCCGCCCGGTCATTTAGCTCCCTGGAGACCGCAATCCCGTCTCTGGCAGCCCTCGCCGCTTCGTCAAACCGTTCCGTATGGAACAGGGACCGTGCCCGGCGATCGGCCACGATCAGGGCGCGGCGCCGGTCGGCCGGATAGCCGCCTGATGCAAAGTAAGCGTCGAGAAACTCAGCGGCCAGCCGGTAGTTAGGAGATGGGAAATCCATGAACGCCAAGGCGAGCGCCAGGTTCAGCTCCCGGACCCGTTCACCAAGACCGTTCTGCCGGGCGTAAACAAGAGCCGTCTGGTAACTGTCAATGGCGGCTTCCAGATGCGCCCCATCCTGACGTTTGCTGTAGGATACGTTGTCCAGAATAAGGAACTGTTCCAGTGCATTCGACAGATACCCCCGGAAGTGATGAAGTTCCGGGCGGTTGAACTGGATAGCAAGGGCATCGTCGATAAGCCGGATGGCCTTTTGGGCGCTTCGCGGAGACCGGCTCTCTCCCCACGTCCTCAAGGCGTCAACGTATTTCTGCGTCGCGGGGTCTTTGGGCAATGGCCCGTTCTCCGCGAGATTCAGTTGCCATCCGGCGTAACGGACTTCCGGGCTGTCGGGATCGGCCCGAAGGGCCATCCGGAATATCCGGGCCTTTTCTGCATCGTCCACAGGTTCGTCATGCAGAAGCAAAAGGAGAACATCCACGAATTTGCGTCGAGTAGTCTCTGATGACATGAGTACCGGGAGCGCCAGGTCATCCAGATGTGAAGGATTTCCTGACTCGTGCACGAGCTGCACATACTCCGCGGCCCACTGTTCCTTGAGCTTGGGGAAGGGTTCGACACGTGTGCGGGAATCATCCAGTTCAGCCCGGCACGAAAAATAGTCCTGGCTGGCACGGTAAATGGCGGCCACCTCCAGAGCGATACGGACCCTGAGATAGTCCGGAGCCTCATGTTCAAGCCTGCGAAGTGCAGCTATCCGGTCTTCCGCCGCCGTGTACAGACCCGAGGCCAGAGCAATCGCTTGCGTGGCCGCCCTGAGCAGAATCCCTTCAGCCCCCTCATACCGGACAATCACTGCCTTCAGCAGATCGACCGAGGATGCCCGGTCTCCCATCTCGCTGAAAATCCGGGCCCGTTCGAGGGCGGCTTCACCGGCCACATTATCAATGTCACCAAACTCCAGCTCCACCTGCTGGTAAGTCTCAAGTGCCGGGATCACCTGCTGCATTTCGGCCTGAAGCCTGCCCAGCTCAAAAAGAGAGAGTGCTCTCAGGTCTGGTTCGAGTGAAGCATCCCTGACACGCTTCAAGAGACCTTGCCTGTTTGACTCGAAAGCGTCCCGTATTTCCGGATCATCCAGACCAAGCCCTGTCGCCTGCAGCACTTTCCCATCAAGTGATATCTGCAGGATTTCCGCCCGGTGTCCCCAGTAATCAGACCGGTCCCCATCCACAACCCGCCGGAGGGCAGCATCGGCCGGACCCCAGGCCCCGGCATTGAGGAGTTCTTCCGCCCGGTAATAAAGGGCGGCGCGGGCAGCATCATTCCCGGCTACCCCGGGAGTAATCCGGCGATACGCAAGCAATCGTTGCGAAAGGTCTGGTAACGTCCTGGCAGCCTGCACCAGTTCGTCGCCCGTGAACACCGGGATCCCGGCGACATCCAGCGACCAGAGGTTCAACTGCCCCGAACGATCCGAGGTAACAACAAGGCTGGTGCCGGTCGCCGCCGGAAGCGTTGCGATACTGGACGAATCGGTTATCGCCTGAATGTCGCTACCGGCTTTTCCGGTCTCCGGGTCGAAGGACACGCTCCAAAGCGTGGTGCGGTCGTTTGCGTCAATGATACCATCGTTATTGGTATCATCTGCATTCACCACTATGTAGAGACGCTGGGCACCCCCGAAAACCGCCATTGTCTCCTGAAAGGCAAGCGACGTGAGTTTTGCCGGCCGTGCGAGCTTTCCGTCCCGGATCTCTGCAATCTGTATTTCTGTCCGGCCCCGGACCTGCCTGGTAAATACAGCCCACTTCCCGTCAGATGAGACATCCGGCATCCAGGCATTTCGGATTCCGCTGTCGGCAAACTCCACCGCCCGGGAATCATATGTCCACAGCGACTTGATCCCATTGTGGATCCGCGTGAGCAGAAGCCGGTCGTGATCGATCCAGGCCGGGTCCTCTTCGGCGGTCGTCTCCTGACCCGGAGGACTGGTGAAATCCTTCTCGCCAGTCTTGATCCGGATAAATGCAAGGTCTCCCTTGGCATCGCTCCGCCGGGTGATAAATGCCACCCGCTTCCCGTCCGGCGACACCGATGGGGCAAAATCGGCCCCCGTATGCTGGGTCAACTGGACCGGCGCCGTCCTTTGCCCGGTCTGCAGATGCCAGAGGTCCCAATTCCCCGACCGCTCCGAGACGAAAACAAGGGAGCCGCCATCGCGGCTCAGTGCAGGATCGAAATCTCCCCTGAAATGCACTGCGACTGGAACAAATGGGGGGATCAGGAAGTCGGCAGGAGTTACCTTGCGATCATGAGGTTTCCCCTGCCCGAGCCGGTAGGTCCCCTGGCGGGAAGCGCAGCCTGCCAGGGACGCGATGGCCAGGACCACAAGGATGCCGGACCGGATCACTTTGCCTGCTGCCATTTTCCGTTCGCAACCTGGTACCAATCGCCGGGTCGGGCCGAGTCCCTGTATTGCCGGGCAAAGATTGCTTCCACTTTCACGCGGTCCTGCTCCGAGAGGCCCGGGTTGGTGGCAATAATCCCGTCCACAACCGCACGGCGATCTGTGTTCTCGTCCGAAGCTATCCGCTCCACACGGACCAGTTCTGCGTCCGGAATCCGGTCACGGAACAGATGCAGGTATCCGTTAGAGGCTTCTCCTATATAGCCTGCGGCCTTCAGGCGGATGATCTCATTTCGCTGGAACTCCTGATGGAGCACGGCCTTGAGAACGTTCCGGCGAACCGCGGAAAGCTCCAGGGCCGTGCCCGATGGCGAGGAAATGGAATCAATATCGCCACGGGTGGCGACCCCCGGAACTGCACCATAAAAGCGGTCATTGTCCGTCAGGTATTCATATGTGCCAAGTACCTGGTTCTCCAGTGCCGTACGCTCCGGCAATGCCAGGATGACGAATTTCGGCTCGCAGGATGCAAGCAGGAGCACCGGAATTAGAGCGATAAGAGATCGTTTCACATTGCGCTCCTGCGGCTCCGGGTATTGGCCAATATCTGTTCGAGCGGTATCCGGGTGATATGATGTTCCAGCCCGAAAGCGATCGAAGCGAACGGGCCGAGAATGTTTGCCAGGATATTTCGGGTTTTCAGGCGGATGAACATGTTCAAGAGGCCGTTCTCCGCTTCCAGAACCACAAGCCTCGGAACGAATCCATAACCGAGTTTATCACGAACATTGTTCACCTGGGGATTCTGCCGCTGCGGATCTACCAGATCCAGAAGCCCATACAGCGCCTCTTTGCCGATCCGCGTGACATTGATACTGGCATCGATATCCCCACGTGCATTCAGCTTCAGGTTCATGTTCTGGTTGATGAGAAAATCGCCGCCACCCCTCCGGCCACCTGCCATAAGCAGTTCCGAATTGATTCTCGTCATGGAGCCGTCGTAGTGGATCTCGACCTCCGGGTGGAGACGGAAATCAAAATCTCCCGAGAGTGATCCGTCAAGCACGGACGCCTCCATGGAGCGGCATTTGACCAAAGGGCCTTCCACGGCCACCCAGGCTGTGAAATCAGACACCTTCGCAGCCCCCCACGAAAGTTCCGCCACCTGAAGTGGCTTTCCGGTTTCCCCTGCACTGCGGAGACGCCTGGCCAGAAGGGATTCGGCCTCAGGCGATATTCCGTCGTTCCGGACGGGAAACAACCTGATACCGCCAGCCACCTTCTCCAGGATAGCGGCCAGCGAGACGATTCCATCCGCCTTTTTCAGGCTCATCTTGTCACCAGATCGGGCACTTACTTCTTTCAGGATAACAGCCCCGTCCAGTTGCACCTGATTCAGATTGCGCGCAATGATCGCAAGGTTCCCGAGAATCTTCCCCTCGGCTGAATATCCCTTTCCGAAAAATGGAGCCGCCTTTTCAGCGTCAAGAGCGAAATGACCCCTCAAGTCTGCGCGTGGACTGGTAAGCAGCTGATCTCCAGCTCCTTCAGCCGCGAATTCAAAGCCGGTCCCCGGCTGACGGAGCTCAACCTCGTTGATATCGAAGTGGTTGAGCGTCTCGAAGCCGCCAGCAAAGCGGAATGTTGTATCAGCCAACCGCCGGACTGGTTTACCCAGGTCCAGATCTTCAATCCTGATATCCAGTCCGATCCCCTGCCTTGCCCCTGAATGGTCGAAGCGGGCCAGCACTCCCATCCCTTTGACTGATATCTCGCCAAAATCGGCGCCGAGCTTCTGGACATCCAGGCCACCGCTTAATCGCGTTGGCATCCGCCCGTTCAGGAGAAACTCCGGACCGGGCAGATTCCCGGTTGCCCGGAGGTCCAGCCCTGCAGTTCCGGACAGCCGGAAACGGGCAAGAGCCCGGCGGGCAGCCTCCGGAAGCTTGCGAACGAATGCGGACAGACTGAAAGGCTCAATGAGGAAACGGAGATCAATGCTTGGTTCTTCCCGGTAACTGGCACTCCCCTCCACCCGGCCGTTCACCATTTCCTTCAGGGTGAATGGCATGCTGATCCCGGAAATCCGCTTTGCTCCGGTATCGGCAAAAAACTTCAGCCAGACCGACAGTTCCGGCAACGGTTCTGGACTGACCGCACCTACCACTGGCTTCTGGGCTGACAGCTCAGCTGCCGCCGATATCACCCCCGGCTGTTCTTGCGGAACAAACAGGAATTTTGCAGCTATCCGGTCCGCACGGTTGTCACGAAAATGGACATCAGTAGCCTCAGCCGTTAACTGTCCAACGAGCCGTGACAGACCAGACTTCTCTGTCACATGTCCGGAAACAGACCCTTCAGCTGAAAACCTTCCTACTCCCTGGGGAAGGTTATCTCCCGAATATTCAAGGCTCATGAGGGGTGTCACGACGAAGTCCGCGCCCAGTGGCGACAACATTCCCTTGATGGCAGATTCCAGGGAAACCCGTCCACGGAGGGCATCCAGATGAATAGGGATTTCCCGAAGCGGTTCCAGTTGGGGGACAAGTTTCGTCAGATCAGCGATAATTTCCGCCTTTGCATCGGTCTTCAGACTGCCCCGGTAGTCAGCTTCACCCCACGCTTTACCAGTCAGCCAGTCCGAAATGGTCAGATCGGTTACTTCTACCCGTGCGTGGCGGGACCGGTAGCTCACTTCACCGCGGGCCGAAACCGAAACCGGCGCCACCATCCGGAACTGCCCGGATTGCTCAATACGGTTATCAGGGAGCTTCAGGCTGACCGGGTCGAAAGCGAGTGTTCCCGTTCCCTCATGGCCCGTCACCGAGGCCGACAGGGCGAGGTTCGTCCGCAGTACAGGGATCGCCTGTTCAGGTACGAACAGGAGAATCTCCTCGATGCTTCCAGTGATATCCACCGTACGGGAACCAGGCATACACTTGAGAAGCATTTCGAAGCCGGTCCCCCGCAACGACAGTTTCTGGTCCTGCCGGGTGGTATTCATCGACAGTGTAAGCCTCGCAGCTGATAATGGCCCGGACGGTGCACACACGCCATCCGGGTGAGGATCAGATGGCGGCTCCAGCCGGAGTTCACTGGCGACGAGTGTGGCATCCAGGCCTGAGATGGCTGTCTGGGCCAATACGACCGACTGCGCCATGAGATGTGAATCGAACCGCTTCAGATCAATGCTGGCTCCCTGGATACGGGCTTCCATGACCGGGATATCAAACTTCGCTCCGCGAAAGTCAGGGATCTCAATTCCTGACGCTTTCAATACTGGTGCGGCGGCAGAAATATCCAGCGAAGCCGATCCACGGACGTCAACCTCCCGGTGTGGTGGCTTCAGAGGCAAACC
>CAZSFB010000076.1:0-992 GCA_964606035.1 uncultured bacterium
CACCGGTGAAATCGGCGATTCCCGTTCCGGCCACAGTTTCGAGGATTCCGGCCGGGATATTGTCCTCATCCCGAGGCGAATCAACGATATGGTAAACGATGTCGTCGCCGCAGCCGGTGGTGGAAGCCGCCACAAGAACAGCAGCAACAAGGCGGATCATGGTCGTTTTCATGGTACACTCCCCCGGAAAACCGGGTGACCCATCCTAATGCAGCAAACCGGGAAGTCTACCGCGGCAAAGATCCGGCAATGACCCCTCCGGTTGCTCGCCGCCGGGGATGTCGGTTATCCGTGCGGCCATGAAAAAGCTCCGGCTAGACCTGGTTGCCCCCGTCCCGCCCGAGGAGTTCTGCGAGATCTACGACGGCGAAAAGTTCCGCGAGTTTGTGATCCGTACCCACCCGCACATCGAGAGCGTCGAGATTCTCGAACGGCGGGAGGACGAGCACACCCGCTTCACCCGGACCCGCACCACCATGAGAATTGACCTGCCGGGGTTCCTTTCCGTTCTGAAGACGGTGGTGAAACCGCACAATGAGGAAGAGCAGACCTTCTACAAGAAGGAACTCCGCTACGAATTCAGGTCCTTTTCGAGCATCTCACGCTCCAACGCCACGATCCGGCTGCTTCCCGAACAGGGTGGCACCCACACACGCCGCGTGGTGGAACTGGAGCTTGAGGCGACGAAAGGCCCTGGCTTCATCCGGGGCCGCGCCGAGGAGTTCTTCATCGAAAAGGCCAAGGAGCAGATGGCCATCTACCAGGATGTGGTCCGACAGTATTTTGGCGACCGGTGGAAGGAGTAACTCCCCCCGGTTCACCGCGCATCCAGACAGAAACGGGCACCGCTGAAGGGTGCCCGTCCTGCTTTCTGGAGTTCCGGGTTCCGGTCAGACCGCCTCGATCCGGGTTGGCCACCAGGCCTGCGGATTGGAAGGCGGCTTCATGAGCGCGGGGATATCCGCCTCGGGCACGAGAACGTGCTGGAACAG
>CAZSFB010000076.1:1002-9769 GCA_964606035.1 uncultured bacterium
TTCGCCGTCGATCCGCTTGCAGATGTAGCCGACGTGCTGGAACAGTTCCTCCATCCGCGTCACGAAGATGAACTCGATGTCGCGGCGGACCTGTGCGTCGAGCTCCATGACATCAGGCTCGTTACGCCTGCACATGACAATCCGCTTGATGCCGGCGCGCCGGGCTGCCAGCACCTTCTCCTTGATACCTCCCACCGGCAGCACGTTGCCGCGCAGAGTGATCTCGCCAGTCATGGCGGTGTCGCTGCGGACCGGACGGCTCGTGAGCAGCGACGTGATCGCCGCGAGCATTGTCACACCCGCCGAAGGCCCGTCCTTCGGGATGGCACCAGCCGGCACATGGATGTGGATGTCGTTCTTCTGGAACACCTCATCCGGGATTCCCAGCTTCGTGGCATTGGCACGGACAAACGAGAGGGCCGCGTGAGCAGACTCCTTCATCACGTCGCCGAGCTGCCCGGTAAGCTGAAGGCTTCCCTTGCCGGTCATGATGGTGGCCTCGATAAACAGGATATCCCCGCCCACCGGTGTCCAGGCGAGTCCCGTGGCCACGCCGCTCGCCGACAGGCGTTCGGCCGTGTCGAGAGTGAACTTTTTCTGGCCCAGGTATTTCGTGACATCACCCGCAGACACCGTGATCTTGCCGGCCGGGACGCCTTCTTCGCGGCTCGCCACTTCCTTGGCGACAGCGCGGCAGATGGACGCGATCTCTCGCTCAAAGTTCCTCAGGCCCGCCTCGCGGGTGTAGGAATGGATTACCTCGTTGATGGCGTCATCCGTGATCTCGATCATGTCGGCGGTAATCGCGTGGTTCTCCAGCTGGCGCGGCACAATGTATTTCTTGGCGATCTGGAGCTTCTCCTCCGACGTGTAGCCAGGGATCTCGATCACCTCCATCCGGTCCCGCAGGGGGGCCGGAATCGGATCGAGCTGGTTCGCCGTCGCGATGAAGAACACCTTCGACAGGTCGAAATGGACATCCAGGTAGTGGTCCTGGAACGTGTTGTTCTGTTCCGGGTCAAGCACTTCCAACAGCGCCGACGACGGATCGCCCCGGAAGTCGGTTCCGATCTTGTCCACCTCGTCCAGGATGAACACCGGGTTGTTCGAACCCGCACGCTTGATCCCCTGGACCACCTTGCCCGGCAGCGCGCCGACATAGGTACGCCGGTGACCGCGGATTTCCGCCTCGTCTCGCACGCCGCCGAGCGACATGCGGACGAACTTGCGGTCCAGGGCCCGCGCCACGGACTTGCCGAGCGAGGTCTTGCCCACGCCCGGCGGCCCCACGAGGCACAGGATCGGGCCCTTCATGTCCGGCTTCAGCTTGCGCACGGCGAGATACTCGAGAATGCGTTTTTTGACCTTGTCGAGCCCGTAGTGATCCTCGTTCAGGATCTCCTCGGCCTTCTTGATCTCAAGGGTATCCTTTGTCGTCACCGACCAGGGCATGTCTGTCAGCCAGTCAAGGTAGGTACGGCTGACAGTGTATTCACTCGAGGCAGGTGACATGCGGGCGAGCCGCTTGAGCTCGTTCTCGGCCGCCGTCCGGGCCTCTTCCGGCATGTTCGCCTTCTCGATCTTCGCGCGAAGTTCCTCGGTCTCGTCCGAACGGTCGTCGGTCTCGCCAAGTTCCTTGCGGATCGCCTTGAGCTGTTCGCGCAGGTAGTATTCCCGCTGGTTCTTGTCCATCTCGGAGCGGACCTCGAAGTTGATCTTCTGGGTCAGTTCGAGGACATGCACCTCGTTCTGGAGCAGCGTCATCACTTTCTGGAGCCGGGTCATGAGGTCCACGGTCTCCAGGATCTCCTGGCGCTTCTCGATGGCAATATTGATGTGACCCGCGATGAGATAGGCGAGGTAGTTGGGGTCCTCGACATTCTCGATCACCTGGGCCGCCTCATCAGGAATGTTCGGCGACAGCTCAATGGCCTTCTGGGCCTGCTGCTTCAGGTTCCGGACGATCGCCTGGATGTGCGACTCGACCCCCTGCGGTACCGAATCCGGGATCACCTCGATGCGGGCGAAATGGTACGGCTCCGTGCGGAGGCCCTCGATGATCTTGAACCGGACGAGCCCCTCGACCACGAGATTCTCGGTATCCTGGTTCACCTTGAACGTCTTGACGATCTTCGCCGCTGTTCCGTAGGCGTAGACATCCGTCCAGAGCGGGTCCTCGGTCATGGGGGACCGCTGGGTGATGACGCCAATGATCTTGTCCTTTTTCAGGGCATCCTCGACCAGGTTGACCGACTTTTTCCGGCCAACGGACAGGGGGATATAGGCCCCGGGGTAAAGCACCGAATTCCTCAGCGGAAGGATTGGAATCTCGCTGGGAATGGAGTTCGGGTCCATTTTTCCCTGACTTTTGAAGTACTGATCAAAGATTTTCATCGTTTTTACTGCTCCAGAAACGGCCCAACGCAGCGCCGTTCCTTAACGTAACCACTGATTCCGGGGTTTTCGACAGGACACAGGTCACAATGCAAAAAAAGTTCTTGACGCGCCGCGCACGGCCAAAGTGACCCGCTATGTAACGGTTTATTCAGCGGTTTACCCGTCGCGCTACTTCAGCTTGACGACGAGAAGTCTGGGCTGGCCGCGGCTTGTCACCCGGAACAGGATTCTTCCGGATGGTTTTGCCTCTTTCAGTGCTTCCGTGAGGTCACGAATGGTCTTCACGGGCCGGTTTCCGGCATCGACAATGACATCGCCCTGGCGGAGTCCTGCCTGGTAGGCAGGTCCCCCCGGCTGCACCTGGATCACGACCACTCCCTCGGCATCAGGCGACAAGCCGAGCCGCGACCGGAGTTCCGGAGTCAGGTTTTCAACTTCCGCCCCGATCATCTCGGTGGACTGCACTTCAGGCCCTCCCCCAGGAGCGGGCTCGGTTGCCGTTTCGTCTTTCATTTCGGTCAGGGTTACCTCGACGGCTTTCGGTTTTCCATCCCGGATCAGCTCCACCCGCGACTTCTTGCCAATGGGGGCCAGTGCCACGATCTTTGGCAGGTCGCTGCTCTTCTCCACTGCAGTGCCGTTGAACCGGACGATCACATCCTTCGGCTGGATCCCGGCGGTGGCGGCCGGCGAGCCATCCATTACATTTGCCACCAGCGCCCCCTTCGTGTCCTTCAGGCCGATCGCCTCGGCGAGGTCCTTCTCCATCGGCTGGATATAGACCCCCAGCCAGGCGCGGTGGACCTTGCCCTGCCTGAGCTGTGGCAGCAGTTCCTTGATCATGTTGATGGGAATGGCGAACCCGATCCCCTGCGCCGCGGCATTGATGGCGGTGTTCACGCCGATCACCCTGCCGTCCAGCCCGAGCAGCGGGCCCCCGGAGTTGCCGGGGTTGATGGCCGTATCCGTCTGGATGAAGTCGTCATAGGGACCCGCGCCGATCTCGCGTCCCTTGGCCGAGATAATTCCAAGGGTGACCGTGTTGGAGAGTCCGAACGGGTTCCCGATGGCAAGCACCCAGTCACCCACCTGCATCTGGTCGGAATCTCCCAGCTCCACCGCCGGGAGCGGGTCCTTCGACTCGGCCTGGATCAGGGCGATATCGATCTTGGGATCACGCCCGATCACCTTCGCCGGAAGCGACTGGTTGTCCTTCGTGAGGACAACGATCTCGCTGGCATTGTCGATCACGTGGTTGTTCGTGAGGATGAGCCCGCTGCTGTCAATGATGAAACCGGAGCCCAGGCTGTCCCTCGGGATCTCGCTCGGAATCTGGTTGAAGAACCGCTCCATGAATCCCGGCCCGAAGAATTCGTCCAGCTGTGAACGCGGACGCTGGCCGTTGCGGGAGAACTGCTGGACCTTCACCTTCATCTGCACCTTCAGGTTCACCACAGCCGGCCCCACCGACTTCACAAGGGGCGCAAGCGACGGGAGACCGGCCGCCACGGCGGAAGCGGCGGACGGAGAAACGGCAGAAGATTTCGGTGCGGATTTCGCGGCATCGGCCGCGCTCGCCGAACTCATCATTTCCGCAGTCTCTACCGCTGCCGCCTGGCGGTCCGGCTTCCCGGGAAAGCGGAGTTCCATCCGCGCCGGGGCGAGAAACATCCCCGCCGCGAACACACCTGCAAGACCCGTCAGCTGAAGTAACCTGCGCATCATTTCCAGAAACCTCTCATCAACCAGTTCAAGGGGCCCCGCCAGAGGCAAGGGCCAAATTATCACAAGAATCCCGGCCCGGTTCCATGCCGGAAGGCCGGCAGCCGGCCGGAGACAATGGTCTATCCCGCAAGGGTCGCAGCGAACGCCCGGTCCACCGCCATGAGATCCCGGCGGTCCGCCCCAGGCGCACTGGCAGGCAGTTCTCCAGATTTCTTCAGGGCGAGCCGGTATTCGGTCGCGGCGGCAAGATTGTCTTTGCCCGTAGGATCGTTCCTCAGCGCCGGAGCACGGTCCGGGTTGCGGAAAAAGTCCCGTGTCGCTTTCAGCGCAAGGAACCGTGACCGCTCGAACAGTTCCCGGTCGGGGTTGCGTCGGCCATTTTCGTCCTGCCGGGCAATCCACTTCTGGTAGCCCGGATTCGTGTTGGCAATCAGCATCCCCCGGAACAGCGACTTGTTCGCCGCGAACGGAAGCACCGGTGTCTCGATGATCCCTTCCAGCCAGGGGTCCACCTCCCGGAAGTGCCGGTCATGGGCCTCCAGCGCAAGCGGCCCGAGCTTTCCGAGCAACGGCGCATCGAAGCGGACCTCCCAGTAGGGATGGGACGCCCGCGGTTGGTCGTAAGCCTTCACGAGCTGTGTCGGGATAAAATAGTTATGGGCCACGGTGTCAGCCGCCAGGTGCGCGAGGTAACCCCACGCGAATGCCCGCTGAACATCAGTCCGGGCCTTCTCCACCAGCGGGAATGCCACTTCCCAGTTATGGACATGCTTGTCCCACTTGCGGGTCCGTTTCCAGACGCAGATATCCGCCCCCACCGTGCCGTAGAGAAAGGCCAGGTGGTTACGCTCCAGTACGGGCCGGATCGAGGCATAAACGAAGCTGATCTGGTCCAGCACCGACTGCCCATAAAGCACATGGGCTCCGCCGCCCCAGGCCAGCGCGTCAGCCGGCATCGCCAGAACAGCCACGATCGCCACGGCAAAACCTGCGAAAAGAACCCGCTTACCGGTGGAAATATCCAATCAGCTTTTCCTTTTGCCTTCCCGCCGGAACTGTTAGCCACTGAGGATGAAGCTATCCGGCACTTTTTCATGAAATTCCCGTCATCCGGGACCCATTCCCATCTTCTATTAATATGGACACGAAAGGGAACCAATCAAGGTAACCGCTGCGACAATTGAAATCCTTTCCGCAGTCACTTAACCGTTCCGAAGGGAATCATCATCTGCCATGCCCGCCGAACTTGCATCCCCCACTCTTGCCGAGCTTTGCGAACAGCAGAACCAGTGGCACAAGGCCGCCTCAGTCTGGGCGCAGCTTCTGGCCCGTGACCCCATGAACGAAACCTATCTGGAGCGGTTTCAAGCGGCCCGCAAGCAGGCGAAAAGCCGGCCCGCCCTGGAAAATCCGGTGACGTTGGAACTTGAACGATGGCTTGGACGCCTGCGCAGCCGGTTTCCGGTGCTGATGAAAGGGGACTGAACACCATGCCGGCCCGCAAACCCGCCCGGAAAGCTGCGCCAAAAGGGAAAAGCCCGCTCAAGGTTCTCGTCCTGAACGGGCCCAACCTGAATCTTCTGGGAACCCGGGAGCCGGGAATCTACGGAAAACTGACTCTCGCAGATATCGTCGCCAGGCTGAAGAAACAGGGGAAATCTCTCGGAGCCGTCATCCGCCATTTCCAGTCCAACCATGAGGGAACCCTGGTGGACCTGATCCAGAAACACGGACCCGTGTCCGACGGCATCCTGATCAATCCGGCCGCCTATACCCACACCTCCATTGCCATCCGCGATGCCCTTCTCGCCGTGAACACACCTGTCGTCGAAATTCACCTCTCCGATCCGCATACCCGGGAACCGTTCCGCCGCCACTCCTACATTACGGATATCGCTGTCGCGCAGGTGAAAGGGCTCGGACCGGACTCTTACAAGGTGGGGCTCGAACGACTCACTGACCATCTGCGTCAAAAGCGTTAGCAGTTTTCGCCAGCCAGAAGAAAAAGCGGCCCCGCACACCGGACCCGTCTAACTTTCATTTCGGAAGACACTATACTGGCCTGCAAGCTCGTATGGATTTGTCCGGACCTCTGTCCCCGTTGCGGAAAGGCCGCCTGCGTTGACCGAACCGTTCGAACAGAAAACGGAACCCTTCCCACGTCTGGCGGCCCTGTCGCGGCGTTTTGGAGATCCTTTCTCGTGGACGGACATCGAGAAATGCCTGTTCGTTACGAGCGTGATGATCCCGATCCTTTGCTGGATCATCTTTTCCACCTGGATCGTCCTGAAAAACCCCTCCTCTGCACCTTTCGTTAATCCGAACTACGTTCCGATCTTTCTCTGGTTCCTGATCATCGCGCTCGCCGCCACGCTGGGGCTGTTTACCGCCTGCCTCATCCTGCGCCGTGAGCGCACACCGATGCCCGCACTGGTGATCATCACAATCCAGCTCTTCACGCTCTGCATCTGCTATGTGGCCTATGCGCTGGGGCCGTTCACGAGTCCAGTGGGCATCGCCATGGCGGCGGGTCTCGTCGGTGGCTCGCTCATCTTCGACTGGCGGCAGGTGGCGTGGGGAGTGGCGACCGGCGTTGTCATCCTGGCGGCGGCTTCGCTCGCCGCGCACCTGGGCCTCATCGACTACGCCCCGCTCATCGGCGGACCGATGATCGTGGACGGCCGGCTGGCCACCTGGTGGATTACCCAGATCACTGCACCGGCGCTGCTCTTTACCGGACTGTCGGTGGCCCTCTTCTTTAACATCTGCGCCCAGTGGCGCGAACGGGAGGAACGCCTGAGTGTCGCAAACGCAGAACTCACCGACAGCCGTGAGCAGCTGGTCCGGGCGAACGAAGGGCTCCGGCAGCGGGAACAGCTTCTCACCTCCGCCAACGACGAACTCCGCGCCCGTGAGGAAGACCTCACCCGCGCCAACGAGCAGCTCAGGGATCGCGAGGAGCAGCTTACCGCCGCCTTCAAGGATCTGCGGCGTTCCCATGCCCGGCTCGCCCAGTTCGAGAAGGCCGTTGCCACTGCCCCTGTCGGCATCACGATTTGTGACACCGGGGGCCGGATCATCTACACGAACCGCGCCGAGGCCGAAATGCACGGTTACACCATCGACGAGATGGTCGGGCGGCCCGCCCAGATTCTCGCCCCGGACGGTTTCAGCCGCTCGCTGGACCGGGACGCGCTGAAAACCTCAGGGGCCTGGCGCCGGGAAAGCATCAACGTGAGGAAGGATGGCTCCCGGTTCCCGGTCCAGCTCGTCTCTGACGTGATCCGCGATGCCAAGGGCGAGCCCATCGGTCTGGTGACCATCTCCGAGGACATCACCCACCGCAAGGAGATCGAGAACCAGCTTACGAAGAGCGAGGAACGTTACGCCCTCGCCATCCGGGGCGCGAGCGACGGCATCTGGGACTGGGACATCAGGTCGGGAGAATGCTTCTTCTCCGGACGATGGAAAGCGATGCTCGGGTATGCGGACAGCGAGATCGGCACGGGCCTTGACGAATGGATGAGCCGCGTCCACCCGGAGGAACGCGAGCAGGTGGAACACAAGCTCCTCGCCCACCAGGAGGGCCGCACCCCGCAGTTCGAGTGCGAATACCGCATTCTCCACAAGGACGGCGACTACCGGTGGTTCCTGGCGAGGGGCCTTGCCGTGCGGGACAACACCGGCCGGGCGACCCGCATGGCCGGTTCCCAGACGGACATCACCGAGCGGAGCCTGCTGGACCCGCTCACCGGACTTCCGAACCGTAACCTCTTCATGGACCGGCTGCGCCGCGCCTTCGACCGCGCAGGCAGGGACCAGGACCGCATGGTCGCGCTCCTGCTCCTTGGACTCAACCGGTTCAACACCGTAAACGAATCCCTCGGCCGGAAGGTTGGCGACCAGCTGCTGTTCATGGTCGCCGCCCGGCTCCAGCAGAAGCTTGGCACGGAGAACACCGTGGCCCGGCTCGGCGGCGATGAATTCACGATCCTTCTGGAAGAGATCGGCTCGGTGGATGACGCCCGGCGGATTGCCGACGAAATCATCCAGGACCTCATGCGGCCGTTCAAGCTCTACGGCCGGGAGGTGTTTATCACCGGAAGCATCGGTATCGCTGCCTGCGACGGTTCGGCCGAGCGTCCCGAGGACCTGCTCCGCGACGCTGACACCGCACTTCGCCGGGCCAAGGGTTCCTACAACGCCCGGCACGAGATCTTCGATGCCGACATGCGACGCATCGCCATGAACCGGTTCGAACTGGAGAGCGACCTCCGGCGCGCTGTCGAGCGCGGGCAGCTTATCCTGAATTACCAGCCCATCATCACGATGCGGAACAGCCGTGTGGCCGGCTTCGAGGCGCTCGTCCGGTGGAACCACCCGACCCGCGGGCTTCTGCCCCCGATGGAATTCATCCAGCTTGCCGAGGAGTCCGGCCAGATCGGCACCATCGGCATGTGGGTGCTCCGCGAGGCCTGCCGCCAGATGCGCCAGTGGTTTGACCGTTACGGCAACGACTGGCCCATGACAATGAACGTCAACCTCTCCGCCAACCAGTTCAACCAGCCTGATCTCATCACCCGTATAAGGGAAGTCCTTGAGCAGTCGGGCCTCAATCCCCGGGGACTCAAGCTCGAAATCACCG
>CAZSFB010000077.1:0-908 GCA_964606035.1 uncultured bacterium
CGTTTCCCATTCATCCCCCATGAACCGGTGACATATCGTGTCACCGTAGTGGCCAATGCTTGGTCATGGAGTTTAGACCCAGGCCTATACCTCCGCTCGGCCGCCGCTACCTGAAGAGCTTTGCGGGCGGGGTCGCGCACAAGTTCTCCGCTTCGACGGCCGCCAAGCATGTAACGAAAATGGCTACGAACGGGTGGTACTTCTGGCACTATGAACGCGCACCCGGCGACTGGGTCCGGATCCGGGAAATAAGGCGGCGGTAGTATTCCAGGCTTTCTCCAGTTTCCCACCCCTTCCGGGCACAAACCGTTCACCAGCCATACATTCCCGGGCCACTCCGAGTGTTAGTCGGGTTGCACATCTGACCCGGTAGAATCGACTGTAGGGGTGGAGCCCCGGAAGCCGAATCTACCAAGCACTGGGCGAACTCAGCAGGCGTCAGGTCGTCCAGACCGCTGTGCGGCGTTCGTTATTGTACTCATCCTTCCATTCCTGTCCCAGGAATTTTGCCGCGTTGAGGCTGTAGAAGAGTTCACCCTCCAGAAGCTCATCTCGGAGCTTGCCGTTGAAGCTCTCGGCGTAGCCATTCTCCCACGTCGGAATGCTCTACACCGTGCCCGCGAGCCCAAAGCCCGCTCTGCATGCCGACTCTTTTGCGGGAACTATTGCGAAATCAGCAGTGCCGTTAACGATCTGATGAAGCTCTCGCCAGTCATGTGCTCGGGTTTCTCCCCCAGCTTCTGGCGGTAATGGGAGGCGGCGTCTTCCATCAACTGGTAACGGGTTTCATTGCCCAGATGGTCGGCTCGCTGGCAGAGTGAGATGAGGAACTCCCGGTCTTGCTTCCCCAGACGGTTCTTGGCCTTGCGGATGATTTCCGGTGTACGTAGCGTATTGTGTACTGGTAA
>CAZSFB010000077.1:918-9757 GCA_964606035.1 uncultured bacterium
AACCCGGAATCCGGACGTTCCGCCAGGCCTGTTCGCGTTCGATGATCACCAGTGTCCCGGCAGCGAGATCTCCCAGCCGCCGTCCCCGTGAATCAATGACGGCAGTGATCATGCCGATGGCATACAGAAATGGCATGAAATCAGCCACGCGTATGACGTTCCGGATAAATGACTGCTGCAGAGAGACAGGTAGTCCACTGTAGTCAACGACCCTGAGTTGACAATATCGTTTACCTGGCGTCTGGCCCTGCCAGTAGTTCTCGAAAACGACATGATATCCCCATGTAATGGCGAAATTAGCCGTTAACAGGAAGGCGAAACTCCCCCATCTGGGCAGCATCACCATAATCAGAATCTGGACCACGGCCGTGATCGAAGTGATGATGGCATAATCGAGGGTCAGCGCTATTCCGCGTACTCCGAGTCCCGCCGGCTCCAGATCGACAACGACGTGCTCCGGAGTTTTAATTCTTACGGTTTCAGCCAGAAGCATGCCGGGAACCTCTCCGGATCATGCCCGGTGCGAATAGATAGGTCAGAAACAGAAGGAAGAGAGCTGTGGAGAAGCCGATCTTGATGCTGTAAGGAGCCAGACGCTGTGAAAATTGGGAGAACGATCCCTCGATAAGGCCTGCGAGAACCAGAGTCACCGACGCCCCCAGCAAGAGGTTCCAGACAAGCGGAAAGGCATTACGGATGCTCTGGCGGCGGGTGATATCACCCGGGAGCCAGAGGGCCGCCCCCATTTTCAGGCCCGCTGTTCCGGCGATTAGAATGGCAGGTATTTCCAGTACCCCGTGCGGACCGATCCAGGCGACCAGAAACGTATGAACTCCCTCGCTGATGTATTGTGCACTGATCGCACCGAGAATGATCCCGTTATAAAAGAGGAACGAGAGGCCCCCGACAAGGGTCAATGCACCTGCTGCGAAGACAAGGAATGAAACCTGGATATTGTGGGTGTACAGGTGTGCGGCGAACCGGCCCGCCTGCTCGATCCGTTCGAGTCGCTCTGGCCCTTGCTCAATATCGGCAACCCGTCTCTGCGCGCTTTCTGCGTAAAACCCGGGCGGGAGGATTTCCCGGATTCCCCGCGGGTTCTCCATGACCATCCAGAAGCCGGTAATAGTTCCTGCAAGGAATGCCAGTATCGCTATGAACAGCAACCGAAATTCACGACGGACAGTGTCGGGGTAGTCGTAGGTAAAAAATGATAATACTCCACGCCATGAGATTTTCGATCTTTTTCCTCGGTAAATCCAATTGTAGGCCCGCATGGTCAGATTATTCAGCCTTGCCAGCAGATCCGGATTGGATGTCAGTGCGCGGACTTCCACGAGATCCCGTGAAACCGACCGATAGAGATGGACAAGCTCAAGCAGCTGCTGGCGATCGACTTTCGAATGGCGATCTACGGCTACTAGTGCGCGTTCGAGTTCAAGCCATTTGTCTTCACGTGCCCGGACGAATTGTTCGATGGATGCCACGGGTATTCCTCTTACAGCAGCTGCCTGGATTTGATTTCCAGATAGGCATTGACCGTGCGGATCCCCAGATCATCGGGTGCTGTTTCAACCACGTGGGCGCCCTGCCGTTGCAGGTCCAATATCATCTGCCGCCTAGCCAGAGTCAGATCTTTCGCGACGAGGGTGCGACAAAGCTCGTCATGATTCGCAGGAAGACTTTCAGCCATTGCGTCGAAAGCTGGGTCAATGAGCGACATCACGAGCAGAAGGTGTTGGGGCTGAAGCAGAGCGGCCATACGGACCAAAGATCTCTGTTCGTCCCATTCGGGTAGAGTAGTAAAAAGAATCACCAGGCTGCGTTGCCTGAGTCCTCGCTTTAGATAGGCCGCCAGAGCCGGATAATCGGTGAAATCCTCGGTCGCTTCGACAGGTGTGCTTGCTTCCAGAAGTTTCCTGAGGTGCGTACGGCCCCGGCCCTGTGGCAGAGCGGTTTCAGCTTTCGAAGCAAAGCGAATCAGTCCTGTTCGGTCGTCAAGACGGTTGCAGGCATATCCAATTAGCAGGGATGCGTTTACCGCATGATCCACATGGCGGATCCGCGTCGTTTGTTTTGCCATTCGGTGGCCCTGATCGATGCAGACGACAACATCCTGAGATTTTTCGATGGTGAACTCGCGGGTGATCCAGAAACCGTGACGGGCCGAGGCTTTCCATGAAATATCGCGGAAGTCATCGCCGGCCACGTATTCACGGAGCCGCTCGAACTCACGCCCCTTGCCTGAATGTGGGGCGACTCTCTGGCCCAGCCCTCTAAGCGCAAACCTGTCTATGTCCCGGGCAAGTTTTCGGACGGAATCCAGATTCGGAATCACCCGGACCCTGGCGGAGCCACCTCGATGGCAGACCCTTTCGATCAATCCAATTCCAGTCAGGATAATGGTGGCAGGTTCCAGCTCTGATTCCGTTCGCCTCAGTCCGTGGAGGGATAACCGGTGCCCGCACCGTTCCGTAGGTTTGATGACGTACTCGGTTTGTTCGGCAAAAGCCTCAATAGCAGCCGGCCAGTTCTGGCGGATTATCGCGCGAACGGGAAGCGTGTTGTCGGCGACAAGCGTCCATTGGTGACATCTCTCGCCATTCAGTGGAATAACGGTATCGTCCAGTCGCGTAAGATCGACTCTGATAGAATTCAGCCAGAATGCTTCGATGGCCGACACAAAGAACAGTATTCCCAGCAGGCTCCCGGCAATTATTCCAAACCACGGACTGATGGCCGCGAGCATGCTGGCGGCAGCCAGCAGCCCAAGTGCCCGGGCGAGTACCGGACCTGGGCGAATCAACGGGGAACCTCCACGGTATCAAGAAGCCGGTCGATCAGGTCCGCCGACGTGAGACCTTCCATCTCCGCATCTGCCGCTATTGAAAGCCTGTGAGCCATGACCGGCTTGGCCATGGCCTTGATGTCATCCGGGCTGACAAATTCCCTGCCTCTGAGAGCAGCTAATGCCCGAGCGGTTTCCAGAAGCGCAATCGATGCCCTAGGTCCGGTGCCGAACTGTATGGATTGATGCGTACGTGTGGCAGAGACAATTTTTCGTATATAGGTCAGCAGCCCCGGCTCAACACGTACTGCGGAGGCCAGCGACTGGCGGAGTTCGACAAGATCTGCGATACCGGCAATCGGTGCAAGAGAGTGGACGGCGGTTTCGTGCAACCGTTCACCGGCGGCATACCGCTCCAGCAACTGGTCTTCCTCGCTATCACTTGGAAAGGAAATGGAAATTTTCATCAGGAAGCGATCCCGCTGAGCCTCGGGTAACGGATAAGTACCTTCAAATTCGATCGGGTTCTGCGTTGCCAATACGAAGAACACCGGGGATATTTCCCTTCGCTCGCCATCGATGGTGCAGGCCTTTTCCTGCATGGCTTCAAGAAGAGCCGCTTGCGTACGTGGAGGAGTACGGTTGATTTCGTCTGCCAGGAGAAAATCGGTGAAGACCGGCCCTGGTTTGAACTCAAAATCCCGGGTTTTCTCGTTGAAAATATGGGTTCCGAGCAGATCTACCGGCATCAGGTCGGGGGTAAACTGTATCCTCCGGAACCGGCCGCCAAACAGGCGCGAAAGGGCTAGGGCGAGCAGGGTTTTCCCTGTCCCGGGAACTCCTTCCAGAAGGGCGTGCCCTCCGCAGAGCACACTGACAAGCAAGTGCTCCTTAACGCTGTCCTGACCGATAATCACCCTGTCGAGCCCCCGGCGGACCTGGGCCAGTTTATCGGCGATTTCGTGTGCGCTTTTCACGGTATAGTCTCCTGTATGCGGCATTCAGAGTGGTGAGTGACAGTCCTCTGGTAGTGGGTGTTTGCGGTTCATGAAGGTAATCGCAGACCATTTGATCTAGTGGCTTTCCCCGGATCGAATGACGAATCGACAGTTCCCGGACAAACGCTTCCCGGTAAAGTGCAAGAGTCTCCTCTCTGGTGAGATTGCGTCCATATAGTGCGCCGAGATCATTGATCAGATCGAGAGCATCTGGACGGCCCGGAGCTGGATCTTCATGCCGGGGGCCGGTCGCAACAAAGCCGCGCCACGCCCAGAGAAAACCTGATAGGCTGATCAGTGCAATGGACATGCCGAAACCGTGTGAGACAAGAAACTCGACTACGCTATCGCCTTCACTCAGATCATGTACCCATTCATCGAAAAAGATGGTCCGGCCGACGGGGAGAAGGCCGGTAACCAGTTCCAGAGATAATCCATCAGACAGGTTTTTATTATAGAGCAGTTCGGGGCAGGCCAGCAGGTAAACCCTGCCTTTGCCGATATTCCAGCTTGCGAGCAGTGTGCCGTATTCGGTGGAAAGAAGCGGTATCGCATGCCGAAGTGCACTTCCGGCGAGACCCACTGAGCAGGGAGCAGACTTACCTGCGAATGACGCCCAGCTCGGATGTACAGCGAGTATGGTGGATGAATCGGCGGAGCTGTCTTCAGAACAGTATTCAGGTTCGTCGCCAGCCGTCTCGGGAGGCAGCCGGGAGGCGGAAGCCTGCTCTAGTTGATCGTCGAACTGTACGGGATCGATTTCGTCAATGAATGTAGATAACGGCCCGTAGTCCCAAAAACCAGGTGAAAGAATAATCCAACCGCCCTGCTCAACCCATTGGTATTCGTTCGGTAGCAGCAGGCCCTCGGGCCGGTAACCGGCAACGACATCTGAAGGGGGCATTGCCGGGTATTGTGAGGGAACTTCAGGTGTGCATGGAGGCCGGGGGTCCGGTTCCTGAGAGGGCTCAGTATCGGGCAGCGCTTCATCCGGTGGCTCTCCTTCGGAGAACGGTTCTGTCGCGATCCCTGCGTCCAGCGGTATCTCGATGCAATCGGATTTCTGCCTGCTTTCCTCTCTAGCTGCTATTCTAGCCCGTTCAATATCTGCAGACTGGTCCTCATAGTAGTGGAATGGATTGCGTGCCGGCAGTATCCTGAGCAATACGGATTGGATCGGTGGCTGCCGATATTCGAGTGGATACGTCCAATGCTTGATGCAGGATGATTCTGTGCCAGGGCATCTCTGTTCGTCCAGGTAGTCATGCAGAAATGCCAGTCCATTATCACCTTGGTTGAATGATGATCCGGAGCGATACAGATTTTCCCGAAACCAGGGATCCGTAAGAAACCAGAGGCTGAATACCAAGGGATAGGCTACCAGTGCCAAGACCACCGGTAGATGTCTAGCGGGGCGTTTGGAGTTCACGCCTGCCCCCGTAGGTCGTCGAGAATATATCGCGCGTGTCGGGAAAACCTGTGGACCTGTTCAGACGAGTTAACGGTGAAGCCGTACCAGTGTTCTTCAAACGTTCGTGTCAGGCTCAGGAATTCGGACCGGCACTTCAGGTCTGACGGAAGCGCATAAGCATGTTCCCAGTTTGTTGCTCCAAGATGATAGTCGAGCTGTTCCTGTTCGATAAGCCCGGCGAGGACGGCATGGTACCAGGCGCGAACCGCTTCTCGGAACCGGCCCTTTTGTTGAAGGGCCTCTGCGCGAGTTTCCCATTCATCGACTGTTCGTGAGGATGCATCGACATCTTCGTCGGCGTGACCTTTGGGCATCGTGTGCGAGCGAGTCGCGGAAACGGTCTTTCTCTGCCTGACAACAAGCCAGGCAAGGATTCCGAGAGCTAGAACCAATATCCCCAGATACAGGTACACCCAGCCGGAAAAATCGGCCTTTTCAATGTCACCGGCCGGGAATTGAGTAAACAGGCTTTCGATCCACTCAATGAATGCCGAGATCCTGCCCCCGATCCACGCCAGCAATGCTCCGAGCAGGAAGATCCAGGCAAGCAGACGGTCCGACATCGGTAGGGACAGATCCCATGCACCCCCTGCCTCGATTTGGGTGACAGCATGACGAGTTTTTATTTTTTCGAGAAGGACAGGATCTGGGGGAATGTCGGCGGAAGGATCGTCAGATACCGGCCGTGCAATCATCTGTCTGAACGTATGGGTACGTGCGACGACATCGTTCCAGTCGTGTGGATGGTCGGCAATCCGTACCAGATGAACCAGGCTGGGATCTATCTGGAATTTACCCGTGTCGGTTTCGATGTCCTGTCCGTGCAGGCTGTTAACGATGGCTCTCGCTCTCGGCCCATCATGAAGCCGTGCTGCAGTCTCGAGAAAGTCGAGGTAAAGAATGGCGGTGGTCCGCTCCAGCGCTTGAGCAGACGTGGCAATGCCGAAGATTGCAAGCAGTGCGCCGGTCCGGATGATCCATCGCCATCGGCTGCTCATGTGTCAGTGCTCCGAAGCGTTGCGAGAGTCAGCTTGAGGTCATCCCCAGATTCCCGCAACTGATGAAGGCGCACATGGCAGACCATGGCAGCGATCCAGACCGGTTCCATGGCGGCGGAAACCAGTGAGATGAGCATCAGGAAAAACGGCCTCTGACCGCCAACATACTCGAGTACCGTAGTGTCGATACTCGAAAACATATCCAGCACACCGACCAGGAAATGATACCCAAAAGTAAGTGAGGCCAACAGGCATATGGAGATTGTCGTCAGCATTGCTGTCAGGGCGACAAAAATACGCTGAGGTTGCAACAGGCGGTACCAGTTGCTGAACGGCTCGAAAAATCTCCCGCCTTTCAGCTGACAGCCGATGGCCGCAGCCAGCGAGTGAAAGGTAACAAAGAAAGGCATAAAGATGATTGCAGGGGCTGTTAGCAATTCTGTGAACAGCAGGGTTAGGTACAACAGCAGATAGGAAAGAAATACCGGAAATGAGACGTGTATCCAGAAGCCGGTCGAGATTTTCCCGCCGTCGTACGATTGGTGGCAGGCTGCGGCAAAACGGAACCGGGCCCAGGCAGCGATCAGGTGGGTAATCAGGATTATTATGGCCAGCTGGCGAAGGTAATTGCCGTAGTTGCCGGCTTCGCTGCCCAGTTCGCTAAGTCTGCGAAGAAAATAGAGATGGGCAAAGCGGCTTGGCAGTGTCAGCAGGGCCAGATATCCGGCCCATGGCGCCGCCACCAAACGGACCAGCCGCAATGCCTGGTCCAGGATCCCTGAAGCCGTCTGAAACCCTTGGTCCATCACTTCATGATCCAGTGCATGAGAGGTCCGATGATCGGGACCGCAGCCACATATATTGCGGAGATTAAGATCACGGAAATCATGGTGATCATCCAGGTCCTTTTGGGTTGTGCGATGGAAGCACTGTCCCGGATCGTCAGCAGACACGGCTGGCAATAGTTGATGCCATTCCATCGTGTTGCGCACTCCGCGCATATCGGCGAGTGACACGATTTGCAGACGGCGTATGCCTGCCGGTCCGAATGATTCTTGCAATGGCGGATCGCTGAGCGGGCGGGTGCTTCCAACGGTTCCTCGGCGGATCTTTTCTGTAGCCCGTTATTTTGCGCGGAGTGTGCTGAAATTCAAAGTGATATCGCATTCTTTTTGAAGGTTTCTCATGCCACGGAAGGGCAATTGAAGTAGTCTCATGCAATGAAAGGTATCTTTTAAAGCCCATGGTATATGGCTTGCTGGCCTTTAGGAAATGGCAATGTTTCTATAAAAGCCGGAGAGGTTCGTTTACTTTATTCGCTATTCGGTCTAGTTTTTCGAAACTAGGGTAGATCGATTTAGCCGTATACCGGGGAGGGAATGCAATGGCGTGTGCCAATCATCCAACGATTACGGATCAGTTAACCAGGTGCGACGGCTGCGGTCTGGCATTCTGTCGGAACTGTATCGTCAGTTTCCAGGGCCGCTGGCTCTGCGCCAAGTGCAAAACGAATGCGGTAAATGACGTTAAGGCTGGGCTGAACCCGGCGCATGCCGAATTGGCTTCCATCGCGAAGCGATTCGGCGCGATATTTATTGACGGTATTATCACCGGGATTCCTGGAGCATTATTGGGCGGTGCCATGGGTGCGTACCTGATCGCCGGAGGTGAGGAGGCGGTGAGGGAATTGGCGGCGCAGGGGCCGTTCAACACACTTAATATTGTTTCCGGGCTGGTGAGTGGAGTCATCGCGCTTGTTTACGAGGGCGTCCAGCTGAAACGAAATGGTCAGACCATCGGCAAGAAAGCGCTGAAGATCAAGGTCATTAACGCCGATGGCTCAAGCATCAGTTCGAGCATCGCCTGGAAGCGGGCGGCGTTACGGACGGGATTCGCGATCCTCTATATCCCCATGGTCATCGATTATGCGATGGGTGTTTTCTCCAAGGAAAAGGTCACGCTTCGTGACAGGCTCTGCAATACCCGAGTCGTCAGTGCCGTGTAATGTTCGCGCGTCCATATAAAGGTCCGGAATGCCCTCATTGTGGCACCGCGTTGCCTGGAACTTTGCCCGTTTCGGGCGACAGCGAATGCGAATCCTGTCACAAGAAATTTCGTGCAGTTGCATTCCGGACAAGACCGGTTCCGCAGTTGGTTTTTCAGGGCATGGTATCCGGGCAGGCAAACGTCTGCGGTAACCATCCGGCGAATTCGGCTGAGTCCGAGTGCGAGCGTTGCGGGATGTTTGTCTGTGCGCTCTGCAGCACAGATGCGGAGAGCAGAATATATTGTCCGGCATGTTTTGAGCGGCTCGTTGACGAAGGCGCATTTCAGGCTTTGAGGAAAAGAGTCCGAAGCCATTTCCAGATGAGTAAGAGATTTGCTCTGTTTTCGGCACTCGCTCCTCTGGGACTGATTTTCGCGCCGCTTTCAGCAATGCATGCCGTCAAGGCATGGAAGCAGATGCCTGAGCTCGGGACGCTGAACTGGAAAAGCGGGATTTTTATTACAATGGCTGCAGACGTTTTGCTGTTCGTATTTTCCGGCTTTGTCATGTTCGCGATTGTAGGAACCTGAAATATGT
>CAZSFB010000078.1:0-8992 GCA_964606035.1 uncultured bacterium
ATCGTATTTCTGCGCGAGCTTTTCATAGGCCTGCCGGAGTTGCTCGCCGGAAGTTGAGGGCGTCGCCCCGAGCAGCCGGTAGTAGTTGTACCCCTTCACCCGGATATAGTTTTCGAGGATCACGCTCCGCATCTCCTCGTCCTTGGGAGAGACCGGCTTTGCGGCCGCCTGCTGCATGTCCGGAACGGTAAAGGCGCTCAACGGCTGAGGACCGCTGTTCAGCCATCCACCCAATGCCAGATAGGCAAGCAGCGGGAACAGGGTCCGCAGGTCCACCCCCGGCAGGGCCGCCAGCCCAACCAGGGTCCTGCTTCCGTTGATGGATGGAAGCAACCGTATTTCCCGGTCCTGGAGCCCCGCCCACCCCCCGTCGGAGACGAACCGCTCTTCGACGGAAAAATAGTGTTTTTCTACGCCGTCAAACAGCTTTGCGATACGACGGAATCCGTAGCCGGTCCGCATCCCGTCTGCGAGGATCTCGTTCATCGGCAGATCCACCGCCGTGATCTGGTTCCAGAAAGAGTCGGTCGCCGTAAATGCGTAATGGCCGTCCGTCCAGCTGAATATCTCCAGCAGCCGGGCCCGGGCCTGCCGCTCAAGAGCCTTGTAGACATCCGAGGCGGTGAGCTTGCCCATCTGGACGAGCGCCTCGCCCAGCTTCATGCCATTCTTGTCCACCAGTTCGCTGGAGGTCCGGTAGTCCGCGAGCGAGATCAGCCCTTCCTCGAGCAAAAAGGCCCCCAGTTGCTCATGCCGGAGATTGGATGCAACCCCCACCGGAAGCCCTTTCGAAATATACAGCGTCTTCACCTGTCCGGGCCGTTCCAGCGTCAGGAGTCCCGTGCCGCCCTGCCCCCGCAAGCCGACCAACAGCAACGGGACAGTCATGTCAGTGATCTGCCCGCTTTCAAGACCTGGAAGCGTCGGGAATTTCAGTGAATGCGCCACGGCGTCGTCTTTGCAACCCCTTCGACGATCCGGTTTGATACCACGTGACCCGGAATGAAGGGAAAAGTATATAACCAGTGGAAACGGAATGAACAGGGGTTGAATCCGATGCATATCTATGGACTGACGGGCGGAATCGGTTGCGGGAAATCCACCGTGTCACAGATGTTTGAAAGCCTCGGTGCGAAGGTGATTGACGCCGACCAGGTGGCCCGCGATGTGGTGAAACCGGGTTCCGACGGCCTCAAGGCGCTGGTCCAGGCATTCGGGGAGGAAATCCTGCTCCCGGACGGCAACCTCGACCGGCCAGGGCTCGGAAAGATTGTCTTCGCCGACGAATCCCGCCGGAAAACCCTGAACGGCATTCTTCACCCCCGCATCGGTCTGGAGACCGCCCGCCGCCTGCAGCAGGAACGGGCCGCCGGGACAAAGCACCTCATATACGACGCCGCCCTGCTCATCGAGACCGGGCAGGCGAAATTCGGTGAAAAGCTCATCGTCGTGCGGGCTAATCCGGCTGTCCAGCTCGAACGGCTGATGAGCCGGGACCAAATCAGCGAGGACGAGGCCCGGCAGAAGATTGCCTCCCAGATGCCGGTGGACCAGAAGGCAAAAATGGCCGATTTCGTGATCGACAACTCAGGAACGATCGAGAACACCCGCCGGCAGGTGGAAGAAGTCTGGGGAAAACTCACCGGCTGAGCCAGTGCCGGCAGGATCAGGTGAACCGGTAGTCCACCAGCCGCAACTGGACGTTTTTCACCGGGCTGTCTGGCGGATAACTGTTCAGTTCGAGCGTCCCCGCCGCCTCCAGCCGCTTTTCCTCCAGCTCCAGCGGGTTGAGTCCCTCGCCCAGTCCGAAACCGATCGTGTCGATAGAGCGGCCGGAATCGCCTGCAAGGCGGAACTTGAGGTGGGTCTCCTTCAGGATTTTGGGCCACCGGGCCCTGGCCCCCGTCACGGCAAAGACCGGCGGCTCGTTCATCACCCCGAACGGCTTCAGCCGCTCCAGGTCATGGACCAGTTCCGGAGTCACCTCGTCCAGTTCCACCGCCGCGTCAATCGTGAGGTCCGGGATAAAATCCTCTTCGTTCGTCCATTTCCGGACATTCTCGTCAAGCCGGTCATAGAAAAGGGATAACCGGTCGGCGGCAAGGGACAGCCCCGCTGCGTATTTATGACCGCCGAAGCTCTCGAAAAGCCCCTCGGACGGGTCATGTGAAGCCGCCGGATGCGGCTGGTGGGCGTATTTCAACCCCTCATAAATGTTATACCGGGAGATGGTCCGGCACGACCCCTTGGCAAGCCCCCCCGCCAGAGAAAGCACAACGGTAGGCCGGTAGTATTTATCCACGAGCCGGGAGGCCACGATCCCGATGACGCCAGGGTGCCAGCCCTCTTTCCAGACGACAATCGCCCGGTATTTGTCGAGAAGCCCCTGGGATTCGACCTGTTCTACCGCTTCCGTAAGAATGCTGCTTTCTATGGCCCGCCGCTCGCTATTCTGGTTATCCAGAATGGATGCCAGCTCACGCGCCCTGGCAGGATCGTCGGTCATGAGCAGTTCCACGCCATCCCCGGCTGACGCCATGCGCCCCGCGGCATTCAGCCGCGGGGCGATTCCGAACGCCACATCCCTGGCCGTAATCTCCCGGCCGTTGATCCGTGCGGCCTCACGAAGCGCCACGAGTCCGGGACTCTTTGTCTGGGCCAGCACTTCCAGTCCGTTTTTTACGATCACCCGGTTTTCATCAACAATGGGAACCACGTCGGCAATGGTCCCGATGGCCGCGTAGACCGACAGTTCCTTCAGGTTCGGCGGCGGCCGGTGGACGTTGAAGAACCCCTCGTCACGAAGCAGTTTCCGGACTGCCATCGCCAGGTTGAAAGCCACCCCGCAGCCCGCCAGCAGCTTGAACGGGAACTCGCAGCCCGGCTGGTGAGGATTCACGATGGCGAAGGCCGGCGGCGCGCTTTCCGGGAGCTGGTGGTGGTCAGTGACGATCACGTCAATACCGCGGGACTGGGCCCAGGCGACCTCCTCCACGTCGGCAATCCCGTTGTCCACGGTGACGATGACAGAAATATCCTTCTGTTCGGCCTCCTTCATTGCGCTGATATTGAGCCCGTATCCATCCCCGATCCGGTGCGGGATGAAATAGTCCACGAAGGCGTCCAGCGACCGGAAAAACCTGAGAAGCAGGACCGTGGAAGTCACCCCGTCCACGTCATAATCGCCAAAAATCCGGATTTTCTCACCCTTGAGAACCGCCTTCGTGAGCCGCTCAGCCGCCGCCTTCATGCCACCAAGGAGAAACGGGTCATGAAGCTGTTCGAGCCGGGGGCGGAGGAAACGGTCCACATCCACTGGATCGGTGAGCCCCCGGCGGACCAGCACCTCCAGCACACGCGGGTGAACCGGAAACTCCGTCTCCAGCGCACGAAGCGCGGCGTAGTCCACCGGCACGGGGCCGATCCATCTCTTGCGGCGGGATACAGGCATATCGCTCCAAAAGCTAACCCCTCCAGGGTCCGCCGTCGAACCGTGGAGGGGCCGCTGTCACCCCCGAAGGGGAGAAAAAAGTCAGGCCTTCGCTGGACGATGAACCTTGCGGTTTTTTTCGCCCTTGCCTTCGCTGCGGCTGTGCAGCCACTTCGTGACAAGGATAAACACCGGTGATGCCACGAAAATGGAAGAGTAGGTTCCGAAGATCACGCCCCACAGCATGACAAACGCGAAGTCATGAATCACGCCGCCGCCGAAAATGAGCAGCGCGCCCGCCGAAATGGCGGTCGTACCGGCGGTGATCGTCGTGCGGGTCAGCGTCTCGCTGGCACACTGGTCGAACAGTTCCCACAGGTCCGCGGTGCGATGCTTGGCCAGTTTTTCACGGATCCGGTCAAACACGACAATGGTGTCGTTGACCGAGTAGCCCACGACCGTCAGGAACGCCGCCAGCACCGGCAGCGAGAACTCGTACCCGAATACCACGAACAGTGCCATCACAGCCACGATGTCGTGAAGCGTCGCCACGACGGCACCCGTGCCGAACCCGACCGCCGAGGCGAAATCGAGCTGCGAGAACCGGATCAGAACATACAGGAACATGAAGAACATGGCGTAGACGACCGATTCGACGGCTTTCGACGAGAGATCCTTCACTGCCGCGGGGCCCGCGCCCTCCTGGCGGAGCACCTCGAATCCGTCAGAACCGAACCCCTTGGCAAGCGCATTCCGGACCGTTTCGGCCTGGTCAGCGATATCCTCGCCCTTCATCTTCACCTTGACGATATATTCAGGGCCCGTGAGGTTCACCCCCTCGCCCGCCGGCCTGGCTGCCTCTGTACTGGCGGCGGCCGGCTCGGCAGGCTTGTCGCCGCCTTCCGGTGCGACCGTCTTGTCGGCTGCCGCTGCGGCCTCAGGGGCTGCTTCGCCTTCGGCTGGGCCTGTCCCAGTCGCCGTGTCAGCGGCGGGGGCTGGAGCCACTGACGCTACCTCGCCCGTGCGGATACCTTCGGCATTCACCGCCTGGATCGCTGCATCGCCGACACCACCCTTTGACAGCGCGTCCCGGACCGCGTCCGTTTTCACGCCCTCTCGGAAACGCACCTGGATGTCCAGCCCGCCCTCGAAATCAATGCCATATTTCCAGTGGCCACCGAAATACTGGTAGGCAGAGAACGCCACCAGCAACACCGACAGAAGCCCCGCACCCTTTGTCAGGGCCGAAAACTTCACGCGGGTATCCGGATGAATGAAGCTGAAGAACGGGTAGCTGGAGAGTTTCTTCGTAGACATGGTTCTTTTCCTCTCCCTTTCTCAGATGCTCAGTTCTTTGGGCCGGGCCGACTGGACCAGTCCGTCATAGTAGATCCGAGTGCACCAGTAGGCGGTGAACAGGTTCGACACAAGGCCGATCACCAGCACCACAGCGAACCCCTTGATCGGTCCGGTGCCGAAGATGAACAGCACGAAGCCCGTGATCAGGGTCGTCAGGTTGCCGTCGAAGATCGTCGTGAATGCCCGGTCGTAGCCCGCCTCAACGGCCGACCGGACCGTCTTGCCGGAATAGATTTCCTCGCGGATGCGCTCGAAGATCAGCACGTTGGCGTCCACGCCCATGCCGATCGTGAGCGCAAGGCCCGCGATGCCCGGCAGCGTGAACACCGCGTTGAAGGCCAGCATGACACCCACCACGATGATCGCATTGGTGATAACCGCCAGGTTCGCGACCACGCCGCCCAGCCGGTAGTAGAACGCCATGAAGACGAGCACGAGAACGGTGCCGATCGCCATGGCCTTCACGCCCTGGGCGATGGAGTCACGGCCCAGCGTGGGGCCTACCGACCGCTCTTCCACAATGGTGATCTTCACTGGCAGCGGGCCGGACCGGAGCACTACCGCCAGATCCTGCGCCGACTGCTGCGTGAAGTTGCCGGAGATGATGCCGTCCCGGCTGATCTTCGCCCGGATCACCGGGGCCGACTTGATCACGTTATCCAGAACAATCGCGAGCTGTTTGCCACGGTTCGATCCGGTCAACTCACCGAACTGGCGGGCGCCGTCAGGGCCGAACCGGAATCCTGTCGCCGGGGCACCGTCCTGGTCAGCCGTGAGGAATGCGTTCTCAAGCAGCGAACCATCCACAACGGGCGTCATTTTCACGAGGAACCAGGCCGTTTCCTTGCCGGTAATCTCGTCCTTCTCGGGAAAAACCTCATAGCCGTCCGGAACCTTGTCGCCGTGGCTTTCCAGAAGCTGCCGGCGTGTCGGGGCCTGGGATTCGACCAGCATGAACCGCAGGACGGCAGTCCGCTGGATCACACCCTTCCACCGGGCCGAGGAACTCTGGCCGGCAAGCTGGATCACAATCTTGTTGGTTCCCTGCGGATGGATGACCGGCTCGGTTACGCCCATCTCGTTGATGCGGCGGTCGATGGTATCGATCGTCTGGACGATCGTCCGCTGACGGATCTCCCGCAGGTAATCGGAACTGACACGGATCCTGACGGTGAGTCCGTCCCAGTCGGTGGCATTGCCGTCGCCCAGATAGGTCTTGATGACCGGGCGGGCTGCATCGGCCTGGGCCGCGTCAGCGAAAGTCAGTTCGAGATAGCTGGGCTCCGCATGGAACTTGTAGCCGGCAATCTGCTTGTCACTGAACTGGGTATCGAGCCCCGACTGGATTGTCCGGTGCTCGTGGTCGATGATGTCCTGGTCATTCACGCGGAGCACCAGGTGCACGCCACCCTGGAGGTCCAGTCCGAGTGTCGGCGGCCACTTGAAGAAATACAGGAGTGCGACCCCTGACAGCACGGCCGCCAGCCCGGCGGCACGGAACCGCACTGCCTGTGGCGCCAGAAACACCGCGGCAATTGACGCCGCGGCGAGCAAACCTACCGCTAACTTGATCCCCAGTTCCACGAAACTTCCTTTCCTTCCCCGGTTGCCGGTTCCCGGCTCCGGGTCTGCCCCCGGCGCCGTCCCGGTGCCGGTAGCAGAACGGATGCGCACCCGCGCATCCGGATTCCGTCTTTGATCTATCCCTTATGACTTGGCCGGCTCGGTTTCCTTTTCCTTCTTGTTCCGGACTGACGCCACCGCCGTGCGCTCGAAATCGACTCGGACATTCTGGGCAATCTCGATCGTGAAGATGTTGTTCTCGATCCGGATCACCTTGCCGTGCATCCCGCTGCTGGTCACGACACGGTCGCCCACCTTCACCGAGTCGAGCATGGCCTTCACTTCCTTCTCCCGCTTCATCTGCGGACGGACCATCAGGAAATAGAAGAGGAGAATCAGGATCGGGAACCAGCCGAGCATCACCAGGATGCTTGGCTGCTCGCCGTCCGCAGGCGGCGGCGCCATGCCCAAAATACCAATTATTTCAACTAGCTGAGTCACTTCGCATCCTTTCGAGGAGCGACCCCTTATATTCCACAAAGCGCCCTGCATCAATAGCGTCGCGCGCGTCCTTCACGAGCTGTTCGTAGAAGTGCAGGTTGTGGTGCGCCAGGAGCCTCGGCGCGAGCATCTCGTCGGCCAGGTACAGATGCCGGATATAAGCCCTCGAGAACGTGGTGCATACCGGACAACCGCACGCTTCGTCCAGCGGCCGGGAATCATTCCTGTATTTGAGATTTTTAATCTTGATGACCCCCGCCGACGTGAAGGCCTGCCCGTTGCGGCCGTTGCGGGTGGGGATCACGCAGTCGAACAGGTCTACACCCTGCTCAATGCCGTTCAGGATGTCCTCCGGACGGCCGATCCCCATGAGATACCGGGGCCTTTTCGGGTCCATCGCGTCTGTCGTGATCCGGACCGTTTCCACGAACTCTTTCTCGCCCTCGCCAAGCCCCAGTCCGCCAATGGCCAGCCCGTCGAACGCCACCCCGCCCACTTCCATGCCGGCAAGCGTCCGCGCGTGGGCGGCGCGCCGTGCGTGATCAATGCCCCCCTGGATGATCCCGAACAGTCCCAGATGTGGCCGCTTGCGGGCCCGGATTGAACGCTCCGCCCAGCGCGAGGTCCTGGCGATGGCCCGGTCCAGATGCTGAAGGTCAGCTCCATGCGGCGGACACTCATCGAGCACCATCATGATATCGGAGCCAAGCCGTTCCTGGATGTTCACGACCAGTTCCGGAGTCAGCCGCCCCAGTGAGCCGTCCAGGTGGGACTTGAACTCCACGCCGTCCTCATCGAGCCGGCGGAGCCCTTCCAGCGAATAGACCTGATAGCCGCCGGAGTCGGTGAGGATCGGCCGGTCCCACCCCATGAACCTGTGCAGACCGCCCATCTCCTCGATCAGCTCCACGCCGGGCCTCAGGAACAGGTGATAGGTGTTGGACAGGATGATCTGCGCGCCCATCCCCCTCAGCTCCTCGGGGGTGATCCCCTTCACCGTTCCGGCAGTTCCCACCGGCATGAAGTTGGGTGTCTCCACCTCGCCGTGAAAAAGGCGCATCCGCCCCCGCCGGGCGGTGCCGTCGTTGCGGAGAAGGTCGAATGAGGGCCTGAAACTCTCAGGCAATGAAGCAGGCATCGCCATAGCTGTAGAACCTGTAGCCCATCCGCACCGCTTCACGGTAGGCGGCAAGAATATTTTCCCGGCCGGTGAACGCACCCACCAGCATGAGCAGGCTCGACTGCGGAAGATGGAAGTTGGTCACCAGACCGTCAATGCACCGGAACTCGTAGGGCTCGCGGATAAAGAGCCGGGTCCTGCCGCTGGCCACGGGAGGGTAGTCCCTGAAGGCCGACTCAAGCGCCCGCGTGGAGGTTGTGCCGACGGCAATCACCCGGCGGCCCTCCTTCTTCGCCCGTATGATCGCGTCGAGTGATGCCGGGGGAATCTCGTAAGTCTCGGACTCCAGTTCGCCCTTTTCGAGCACCTCGTTGCGAAGCGGCTGAAAGGTTCCCCACCCGACCGTAAGATTGAGGTAGCAAATCCCGACCCCGTGGTTGCGGATCCGGTCCATAAGTTCGGGCGTAAAATGGAGCCCCGCCGTCGGCGCAGCCACCGAACCGGTCCGGTCGGCATAAACCGTCTGGTACCGCTCCCGGTCCACGGGCTCCGCCCGCCGTTTGAAATACGGCGGTATCGGGACCTCCCCCGCCCTTTCCAGCCATTGCTCCACACTGGCCCCGCCCGCGGGGGCCACCCGGACAATCAGGTGTTCACCATCCCGTCCCTCCACCGTCACATCCGCAAGGGGGACCTCAAGATGCTCGCCCAGTTTCAGCTTTGTCGTGGGGCGTCCACGGGTCGCCCACACACCCGCTTCCAGTTCCTCCAGAAAGAGCAACTCCACCTGTCCGCCGGTCTGCCGCTTGCCCCGGACCCGCGCCGGGCGCACCCGGGTGTTGTTCATCACCAGCACGTCGCCCGGACGAAGCTCCTCCGCAAGACCGGAAAACGTCCGGTGGCGGAGCGCACCCGTGCGCCGGTCAATGACCAGCAGACGCGAGGCATCCCGGCGTTCCGCCGGATACCGCGCGATCTGGCTGTCGGGCAGCTCAAAATCGTAATCTTCCAGCTTCAGC
>CAZSFB010000078.1:9002-9725 GCA_964606035.1 uncultured bacterium
TGATTCAGTCACGTTCAATCCGGGTGCCGGGATAGTAGTGCATGAGGATGGCCCGGCGGTCCCGGTCCTCCAGTGCCATGCCCTGTGCCCCCCACTGGCACATCCCCACCCCGTGCCCATAGCCCGAACCAATGAAATCGGCCATGCCGTCTATCACATCGGCCCGGCACCTCAAGCTCCGCACAAGGGTTCCACCCACGGCCGTGCGGAACTTCGCCCCATCCACCACCTGGACTCCTGTATCGGTACCAATCTCGAACTCCCGCGCGCGCTTCGAGGCCGTCTTTTTCGAGACGCGGAGCGAGACGACCGACGATCCGGTGACGCCAAGGACAGCGAGTTTCCCAAGCATGTCCCCCGGCTCCATCCGGCAGTTCCAGACGTACTCTGGTGAATCCCTGCAGAACTCGCACACAACGCCCTTCAGGTAGGACACTTCGTTTCCCCAGACCGCTTCTGCCGCCTCTGTCATCCCGCCGCAGCAGGAATGGAAAACCGCCTCCACCACCTTGCCACTGGACATGAGTCGCTCGCCCGCCGTCACCCGGACGGCTTCGAGTATCTGCCCGTTGTCGCAGAGGCCGGAATAGGCCTTGTCCCGTATATCGGCCACGAAGTCATAGTCCGCCCCCTTCGCACGGCCCCGCTGGAGACGGAGCAGCGCATAGGAACGGGCCGAGACAGCCTGCGCCTCGTGGGCGGCGGGTTCCCATGATTCATAAG
>CAZSFB010000079.1:0-7220 GCA_964606035.1 uncultured bacterium
CCGCCGGACAGGGCCGCTCGAACGACTTCAAGGTGATCGTCGTGGACGCGCTGAAGGACGGCCGCCACCACATCGCCGCCGTCCGCATCCGGAAAGATTCGCCGGAGGAATACGTCCGGGCTCATTACGAGATTTATGAACAGTTCGGCCGGAAGATCGGCGTCTGGCGTTTCGAGTCGAACGGTTTCGCCTCCCTTTATAAGGAAGTGTTCCGGCACGAAGCCGAACGCCGGGGCTATTCGCTCCCGTTCACGCTCTGGACCGCCCGCGAGCCGAAGGAAATCCGCATCGCCCGGGCCGCGCCGGTGATGGAGCGCGGCGAGCTGCTCACGAACCGGAACGTGGGCGACACCCGCATCCTGCTCGACCAGCTGTTCGCCTACCCGAGACCGTCGGTGAAGGACGACGGCCCCGATGCCATGGCCGGTGCGATGGATGGCCACCGCACGGCGGCAGGCCGCGTCCGGGGATTCCGGCGCTAGCACGGAGGAACGACGACCATGAGCCTGAAAGACCTATTCATGAGCCTGCTCGCCGCCAGCGGCCCAAACAGCCCGAAGCCGAAGCCCGAACCGGGCGCGTTCGCCAGCGAGCGCTCGGACCCGGAGAACACCGGCGCCTGGCTCGGCGTGAAGACGAACCCGGACGAGGTGCTCCGTGGCGAGGGCCGGACGCTCAGGCATTACAAGGAACTGATGGTGAAGGACCCGAAGGTCCGCGCCGCCATCCGGGAACGCCGGGTTTCCGCCCGGCGCAAGCCCTGGGAACTCGTCGCCGCCGGGGACGATCCGCAGGACCTCGAAGCGCGCGAAGCGGTCGAGGCGATGCTGCTCCGCCTGCCCACGGAACGGATCCACAACCACCTGCTCGCGGGGATCGGTCCGGGGCTCGCCGTCGCGGAGATCATCTGGGGCACCCGCGAGATCGGCGGACGGACGCTCATCGTGCCGGACGAAATCAGGGGATGCCGGGCCGGACGGTTCGTGTTCGATCCGGACAACCGGATGCGGATGCTCACGAGGGAACGCCCGCGTGACGGCGTCGAGGTTCCGGAGCGGAAGTTCCTCGTCTTCACGCACGAGCCCGAGGACGACAACCCCTACGGACAGGGCGAGGCGAAGTTCGTCTACTGGTATTCGTGGTTCAAGCGTCAGGTGATCGATTCGTGGATCCGGATGGCGAAGAAGTTCGGCTCGCCCACGGCGGTCGCCACCTATCCGGACTCCTATACCGACAGCCAGATCGATGACCTCGAGACGGTGGTCCGCGACATCGAGGAGATGTCTGGGGTCACGATCCCCGGCGACGTGAAGCTCACGCTGCTGGAGAGCGAGATCGCCAAGGCCGGGAACATCTCGTTCATCCCCCTGATCGAGCTGCTCGATGACGGCATTACGCAGGCGATCGTCGGCCAGACCCTGACCTCCGGCGAGGGCCGCAGCGGCACGCAGGCGCTGGGTGCGGTTCATCTCCGGACGAAGGAGGAGCTCACAGCCTGCGACTGCGAGGAGCTGATGGAGGTGTATAACACCCAGCTCATTCCGTGGATCTGCCAGTTCAACTGGGACCTGCAGCGGTATCCGCGTTTCGTCATCAACTATGACGCCAAGGCCGACCAGAAGAACCTCGCCGAACGGGACCGGATGCTCCAGCAGATGGGGACCGAGATCCCGGCCTCCTATGTGCGCGAGACCTACGGTATCCCGGAACCGAAGGACGGCGAGCCGGTGCTCGTTCCCCGCGCCCAGCCGGCCGCCGCTGGCCTCGTTCCGCCCGGCGGAGAATCCCCGGACCCGGCCGATCCAGAAGGGGAACCGTCCAATGGGCCCGCACCGGATGGCCCGCCGCCCCGGATCATTTCCGCCGCATCAGGCCGTCGGCTCACGCTCGCCGACCGGCTGGAACTGGCGGAGTTTTCGCGGTCTCTCCGGGACCGGATTGACGAGCTGTCGGAACTGGCGCTCCGGACCCCCGCCTTCCGCGATCCGGTGCGTGGCCTGATGGACGCCTTCGATGCGGCCCTCCGTGATGCCGGTGCGCTGCCGTCGCTCGCGTCCTGGAAGGCGGCGCCGCCGCCGGAACTCGTGGACCTGATGGAGCGGCTCGTGCTGGCCGGGATGCTGCACGGCCGCGCCGACGTGACGGACGAGGCCCGCCGCGCGGGCTGGACGGCGCATCCGGAATTCGCGCTCGATCCCGCGGGCTCGCATGAATTCATCACCCTGAATCTCCTGACGCTCGCTCCCGCCGAGGCGCTGAAACTGTTTTCGTCGAAACTGCCCATGACCCAGGAGGCGCTGAAGGCGCTGGGCGCGGCCGCCCGGCAGAAGGCGTTCTCGATCGCGGGGGACGTGACGGAGCAGTTTGTCTCGGACGTGCAGGCGGCCAGGGCCGAGGCGTTCGAACAGGGCAAGAGCCTGAAGGAATTCACAGACTCGGTGCGGCAGCTCTACGAAGACCACGGCTACACGCCGGCGTCGAACCACTACCTCGAGACCGTGTACCGGAACACGGCGGCCGAGTCCTATAACGGCGCCCGCTGGCAGCAGATGAACGACCCGGACCTCGGCGAGTTCTACTGGGGGTTCGAATACGTGACCGTGGGCGACGACCGCGTGCGGCCCGGCCACGCGGCGCTCGCCGGGTTCGTCGCGCCGAAGTCTGATCCGGTATGGCAGACGATCTGGCCGCCCAACGGCCACCGGTGCCGGTGCGCCACACGCGGCGTGACACTGGCCGACGCCCGGCGGCGCGGGCTCACCGGAGCCTCGCCGTTCCCCGCCGGATTCACCCCCGATCCCGGATGGGATCATCACCCCGGAGCCTGACCGGCACGCACGAAGGAGCAGCCATGCCCGCCACCGAAGCGAACGACACGACCCTTGGCGATCAGTGGATCGAGATCCTCAAGACCGGAACCTTCACCGACGCCCACGGCACGAAAGTCACGTTCACGGACAGAGACCTTCGCACGATTGCCGAGCGCCACGGCCCGGACTGGTACGAAGCGCCGATCGTCCTCGGTCACCCCAAGGACAATCACCCGGCCTTCGGCTGGGTGGACCAGCTCAAGGTGTCCGGCGGCCGCCTGCTCGCGAAGTTCCGCGACGTGGACGCCCGGTTCGCCCGGTGGTTCCGGTCCGGTCGGTTCCGGAAGAAATCGGTGCGGGTGCTGAAGGACGCGAAAGGCTGGTTCCTCGCCCACGTCGGCTACCTCGGCGCGATGCTCCCGGCCGTGCCCGGCATGGCCGACGGCAGCCCGGACTTCAGCTTTCCGGTCCCGCAAACCGGAACCGGCCTTTCCTACGATGGTCCCAGCGGCACGGCCTTCGACTTCGAGTTCGGGGGCGCTGCGCCGGACGATATACCGGACACCCAGGAGCACGAGATGACGGAAGCTGAAAAGCAGAAGCTGATCCAGGAAGCGAAGGACGCGGCCGCAGCCGAGTTCTCGAAACAGCTCAAGGCCAAGGACGATGAACTGGCCGATCTGAAGAAGAAGCAGCAGGAGAACGAGCAGCGCCTGGCGAAGGAAGCCGCGGACCGCGCCCGCGCCGACGCGAAGGATTTTTCGGAATCCCTCGTGAAGGATGGGAAACTGCTACCGAAGTTTTCGCCGGTGCTGACCGAACTGATCGCCGGCCTCGCGGACACCGACACCATCGAGCTCTCGAAGGGTGATGGCGCTAAGGAAACCCTGCCGCGCCGCAGCGCCTTCAAGTCGTTCCTCCGGGACGTGCTCGGCGGCAAAAAGGCGAAAGCCGGGCTGCCCGCAGATCTCTCGAGGGAAGTCGCCACGAAGGCTTCGGACCCGGGCGACAGGGACGGAGAAGAAAATGGCGACGACGGCGGCGATGCGGCCGAGCTCTCCTACGAGGAGAAGATCGACCGCAAGGCGCGCGAGCTCCGGAAGCAGAAGCCGGAACTGAGTTACACCGACGCCATCAGTCTCGCCATGCAGGACGGCTGACCGGTTCGCCGGGCTGCCCGCCGCAAAACCCCTACCAGGAGAACCCGCAATGCTTCCGATGACCGACACCTTCAAGCCGCTCCTCCATGAGGACGTGACCGCCGCAGCCGCCCTGGAACCGCACCGGTTCGTGGGCCGTGATGGAAACCACGCATCCACGTCGAACCCGGCGTTCGGCGTCTCGCAGGCTCCGCATGCCTCCGGCAATCTCGCGGCGCTCATCGTCATGGGCACAGCCGTCGTCGAACTGGGTGAGGACGTTGATGCCGGGCAGGCGGTCGGTCCGGGCGCGAACGGGACGGCCGTGAAGTGCGGCCTCATCGGCGCGGCCGGTGTCGCGCTTCGCGGCGGATCTGATGGCGACCTCGTGCGGGTGCTGCTCGTGCCCCGCGGGAAAACCCTGCACACGTGGTTCGAGCGCGTGGGGGCCGTCTCGGCCACGGGCACCGTCAAGGGCCCGGTCCTGCCGGCAGGCACGGAACTGGTCGCCGCCTACGTCGAGTCGGCCGATGCGCTCGCCGCGAACGACACGGACAACCTGAAGATCGAGCTGAAGAAGGGATCCACCGTTCTGGCACGCCGCTGGACGAAGGCGACCGACGGAGACGGTGCCCTCGCCGCAGATACCGCAGCGCTCATGGTGCTGCTCGACCGCGATGCCGGTGGCGGTCGCAACGATCTCGTCATCACCGAGGCCGGAACGGTCTCGGTCGGCGACGTGAAGCTGACTGCCTTCTACATGGTCTGAAACCGAAAGTTTCAAGGAAAAGAGGACACCCACAATGCCCACCCGAGACAGACTCCACGACCAGCGCCAGGCCGGACAGCACCCGGTACTTTCGAACCTCGCCCTCGGCTACCGGAACGGGTCGCTGGTCTACGGCGAAGTGCTGCCCGAACTCATCGTGCGGACACTCTCGTTCAAGTTCAGGAAGTTCGGCCACGACGCCTTCGTGGTGGTCGAGGACGAGCGTGCCCCGCGCGGCGATGTGAAGCGCATCGTGACGACGCCTGGCGACTTTACCGAGGTGAACCTCGGAGAGCACTCCCTCGAGGATCTGATCGACTGGCAGGACCAGAAGGCCGCCGAACGCATCCCCGGCGAGGAGGGAGCGGCCGCCCAGATGACCCTCCGCAGCGAGGTGACGCAGACGATCCAGGACCGCATGGAGCTCCGCAAGGAGGCCCTCTGCGCCTCGCTCGTCACCGATCCGGACAGCTATCCGTCCGGCAGCAAGGATACCCTGACGTCGACGAACCAGTGGTCGCATGACGACAGCGATCCGCAGAAGATCGTGGAGGCGGCCCGCGGCGCGATCCGCCGCAAGTGCGGGGCCATCGCGAACCGGATCCTGATCCCGTTCGACGTGATGAGCCGCCTGAAGGTTCACCCGAAGGTCAGGAAGGCCCTCCAGTACACGAATTTCGGAATGCCGACGGACGAGCAGATCCGCGTCTATCTGGGCGTCGAGAAGCTGGTGGTCGCCACGGCGGCGGTGAAGAACCGCGCCGGGACCACGACGACCGATGTCTGGGGAGACAGCGTGCTGCTCTACTACCAGAACCCGCGCCAGGAACGCGGTGCCCCGACGTTCGGATGGACTCCGCGCTACCAGGGCCCGGAGCTGCCGCGCGTCGCGCTGCTCGACCCGGGCAACGGCAAGGGCGAGGTCGTGCAGGTGAACGACATGTATGCCCACGTCCTCGCGATGCCGGAAGCGGGCTACCTGCTGAGCGACGTGCTGGCGGGCTGAGAAGGATTCGCATCCCGGCGCGGACTCGAAATCCGTGACGGGGACAACAGGCGAAACGGAAGGAGCCTCCGCCTTCCGTCACCGGAGAGACAGAGGCGATTCCGGTCTGATGAGCCAGCCTCGCCGGAAGGACCGTCCGCAGCAGAGATCATGGGAGCCTACGTCACCACCGCAGATGTCACGGCGCTGATTCCGGCGCCGATGCTGATCCACCTGACGGTGGACCAGGTGCCGCTGCCCCTGAACGCCACGGCCGACGAATCGCGCATCGCCGAGGCGATCGCTGACGCCGAGGCGCTCGTGGACTCCTACCTCGAACCTGCCATGATCCTGCCGCTCACCGGAACGGCCCTGGTCCGCGCGCGGGAACTCACGCTCGCCGTCACCCGCTACCGGCTGTTTGCCCGCAAGAACGAGATCAGCCGCCACGAGGACGTGAAGAACGATTTCGACCGGGCGATGAGGGAACTCCAGCAGATCAGCGCGAAGCGGCTGCCGCTCGGCGACCCGGCCGCACCACGTGTCCAGTCGGCCCGGCTGGCCCGGCAGCCAGGCGCGCCGGAGACCTACGACGCCCGCCGCCGGGGGAGCTTCCTGTCATGAGCTCCATGACCGGATTCCAGGAACTCGATTCGGCCCTGGCCCGGATGGCCGCCGCCGGGGCGAACCCCGCCCGGCTGCTGAAGCGCTGCCGCGAACACATCCTGAACGACGTGTCCCGGAACTTCGAGAACGAGGAAGCCCCGGACGGCAGGAAGTGGCCCCCGCTCGCCGCCTCGACCGTCCTGAACCGGACGAAGGGGAAAGGCTCCGGCTCCCCGAAGATTCTGCGCGACACGGCCACGCTGGCCCGGTCGTTCACCGGTGTCGTGACGGTCCTGGGATCATCCGGTGTCCTCGAGGTGGGCACGAACGACCCGAAAGCGAAATACCACCAGGACGCCAGCGAGAACGCCCCTGACCGCAAGAAGATCCCCGAGCGGCCGATGATCGGGTTCGACGACGGGCTGATCGCCACCCTGAAGGGCGAAATCGAGAGCGAACTGGAAAGGATTCTGACGCTGTGAACAGCGCCGAATGCCTGGCCCGGCTCGACGCCGCCATCCTCGCCGTCGCCACGGCGAAGAACTGGAAGTGCGCCCGGACGCAGCTCATCGACGACCTGCTGAACTATTCCGGACTTTGTCATGCCGAAGCCGATACGTTCGGCACCCGGTTCAGTGGACAGCCGATGGCGAAGACCGCCGTCCAGGCGGAGCCGCCGGAGGGCGGGGAGCCGCCGCCGCCCGTTATCCGCGAGGTGCGCGAACGGTACCGGGCGACGCTCGGCTACACCGTTCGCGTTCATGTGGGGGAGCCGAAGCACTCTATCGAGTTCGCCGAAGCGCTGGCGCTCGCGCTCCCGCGCAGGTTCGCCGACGCCGGTGATTGCGAATGCCGCGTCACCGCCGGTGATGTCCGGCTGGACGAACGGCTGGACCGGCTCGGTCACCCCG
>CAZSFB010000079.1:7230-9725 GCA_964606035.1 uncultured bacterium
GATGTCGCATTCGAGGGGCCGCGCTGCGTGGAGACGGAGATCCCGGTGGTCGGCTCCGTGGAAATGGAAGTCCGGACCGGCGGGGTGTCGAAGACATTCCCGCCGGAGACGCCGGAAGTTCCGGATGAGGAATCCGAAGGAGACCCCGATGCCGAAGACTGAAGTCACGCTCCTGAAGGCGGGCCGCCGCTCATTCGCCCCGGAGACGGAAGAGATCCGTCCAGGCACACCCGCCGCCCACGCCCGCGACCTCGGCGTGAGCCCGGCTGTGTTCGCTGGCATGAAGATCTTCGCCGGGTGGAAATCCGGCGCGGGGGACCGGTCCAACGGAATCGAGATCACGGCGGACGAGTTCCGCAGCGTCCTCGAGGCGTTCAGCTCGAAGCGGGCAACGGGCGACTCCAGGTCGTTCCGGGAACTGGTTCCGGAAGCCCCGGCAGCCAGGGCGGCCGCCCCCGTGCGCCGGGCCCGGCGCGAGGAAGCCCCGGCGAGTTCTCCCGCCGATGCCCGGACCCCGGAAGATACGAAAGGCGGTAACTGATCATGCCGTTCGGCGGAATCAACGCATCAAGGACCGCAGGCGAGCTGAACCGGCTCCCGGAGGATGTCTCCGGCCGGGCGCTGCTCGTGGGTGTCACTTCGAAATCCGGCGACGCGGGCCGGGTGTTCTTCCTCGGCCGCGACGTGAATCTCCGGTCGGTGCTGGGACGCGGCTCGCTCGCGGATCTGGCCATCGACCACTATGCGGAACTGAACGCGCGGAAGCCCGCCATCGGCGTCAAGGCCGATCCGAGCATCCCCGGCGTCCGTGGCGAGCTCCACTTCGAGGGCGAGGGCGGCGGCACGGCGGCCCTCTCGGGCGACCCGGCGGAGGATTTCGAGTTCGTCGCCGTGATCACGAAGGCGGGCCAGCGCGGGACCGCCATGGTGAAGATTTCCTTCGACGGCGGCGACACGTTCCTGCCGTCGTCGCTGATCCCGTCCGACGGCGAAATCGCCATCGGCGAGACCGGCGTGACGGTCACGTTCACGAACCACATCTCCGACGAGGTGAGCTTCCTCGCCGGTGACACCTGGACCGCCACCTGCACCGGTCCGGCGGCGAGCGCCGCCGACATCGTGGAGGCGCTGGACGCCGCCATCGAAGCCAACCCGGATCTCGACTTCGAATACGTCGTGGTGGCAGGGCCATCGTCGGCCGCCGACTGGGCGGCCTACGAGCAGTGGTCGTTCGACCGGGCCGTCTCCGGCAAGCCCTGCTTCTTCGTCTGCGAACTGGCCGGGCGCGACTACGAGGACGACGAGGAGGACATGGACTCCTGGGTGAGCGAGTCGCGGAACGAGGCGAACAGCTTCGCCACCGACCGCGTCGCCGTCGTCGCCGGTCCTGTGGAGGTGAGCCGCCAGGGCCGCACCGAACAGGCCAGTCCGCTCGGTGTGTTCAGCGCCCGCGTCCAGGCCGTCACGGTCAACCGGCAGATGAGCAGGGTGCTTGACGGCAAGGCCGCCGCCATCGTCCGCGTGGACAAGGCGTTCACGAACACGCACGCGCTGTTTCTCCACGACGCCCGGATCAACACCGTGCGCCGCCACAATGGGCACCGGTCGTGGTACTGGAGCCATGCGCGGACGCTCGCCGAGGACGGCAGCCCCTACCAGTCGCTGCCGACGGTGCGGGCCATGGACAAGCTCATCCGGCTGGCGCTGTTCGCCGCGACGTTCAGTTTCGGCGACGACAGTTCGCCGCTGGAAGGCGACGGCGCGGGACTCGGCCTGCTCGTCGCCAACGTGAAGAAGGCCATAGTGGACGGCATGGTGAACCGGACGCCGTCCGAGCTCGTCGCCGTGAGCGTCGAGATCGCCCCCACGACGAACCTCGCCGCCGACGGCAAGGCCATCGTCATCGTGAAGGCGCAGCCGGTGGACCACATCGAGGACATCGAGATCCAGATCGGCGTGACGAGCCAGCTCGTCACCCGCTGACCACCGGAACCGACCGCAGGGAGAACCCGCCATGATCAACGGACGCACCTATGACTGGGAGACGATCAAGATCCTGCTCCCGAAAAATGTCGAGGTCCACTGCACGGGAATCAACTACTCCACCGAGCGCGTGATGAACCACCACCACGGGAAGTCCGCCGAACCGGGCATCGGGCTTGGGCCACGGACGCACTCCGGGGATCTCACGATGAACCGCGAAGGGCTCAACCAGCTGATGCTCTATGTGCGCGGCCTGCTGAAGAGCTATGCCGACGAACTTCCGCCGTTCCCCATCATCGTCCACTTCGGGAACAGCGGCGAGGTGGGCTATACCGACATCATTTACGGAGTCCGGTTCAAGAAGAACGCCCTGGAAGGCGCGTCCCGCGAAAGCACGAACACGACGGTGAAGCTCGACTTCATCGCCACAGGTATCGACTGGGCGGTGCCCAGTCCCAACCCGCTCCCGGTCATCTGACCGGAGCCCTGACTGGTTCCAACGGAGGCAACCA
>CAZSFB010000080.1:0-9720 GCA_964606035.1 uncultured bacterium
TCACCTTCGAGGAGGACCTTCATATCGTCCTCGTCATAAATTTCCTTTGCATCCGTCGTCACGGTGATGGGATAACGGTTCGTTTCCCGGAGGCGCTGGAGGATACGCCAGTCGAACACATTGTCCCCATTGATAGTGATGAAATCCTCATCCATGAACCGCTGGGCCGACCAGAGCGAAATCAGGTTGTTCGAAGTGTTAAAGAACGGGTTGAAAGCTGTTTCGATCCGCATCCGGGACAGCCCATTCTGCCGCCAGCGGGAGACATAGGCCTCCACCAGTTGCCACTGGAAGCCAGTCACGAGAACCGTCTCCGTGATTCCGGCCCGGCGGCAGGCCTTGAGCTGAAGCTCAAGGACCGTGGCACCGTTCAGGTCGAGCAGACATTTGGGCGTACGCTCCGTATATGGGAGCAGCCTTGTTCCCTGACCCGCTGCTAGAATGATCGCTCTCAACGAACCGTCTTACCTGCCGCCCGAATGCGCCGTCACCAACGCCGGGCCCAATGGGGATATCCGCCCATCATGGGACTGGATGCCTTTAGCTTCCATGCCACTGGCAGTCTAGCCCCGCCCGCACACCATGAACGGTCATTTTGCGGCGAAAATCAAAATATTTCAAGTATTTTCAGATAGTTACGGTTTTATCCCCAGAACATTCACAGGGTGGGGACAGGCCTGCGGTATGCAACACGATACATATTGATGTGTGTTTTACTGTGGTGGATCAGGAAGTGGACGGGTCCGATTGACGTACCACTGCCGTTCCGCTGGCCTGTATTATGGCGAAACACTTACCCAGTGCCTCACTCTGGAAATGGGAAATATCAATACGGAAATCGGCTATCGCTGTCGCCCCCATCTGGAGGGCCTGCAACTGGAGCCGGGAAATCACTTGATCCTTGGCCTGATCCAAGGCCGTATTACCAACTCCTTTCGCTGATTTCGACAGGGAGTCAAAAACAGCATGCTCGTCACACAGGGTTTCAGCCGAAACGAACCCGAGCACTTGCAGTACCGAGTGATCTCCCAGCAGAGCCGCACTTGTGACGAGCTTCACTTTCGCCCGCTGCTCGTCCACCGAACGCCGCGCCGCCTGCGACTCCCGGTCCCGGCACTCCCGGCAAACCGGTTCTTCCTTCAGGCATATCGCGCAGAGGGGTTTCCCGCACTGGGAACAGTTACCCTTCCTGATTTCATTCGGATGATAGGGGCAGAGCATGAGCGGAGTTGCATCAGCCTCGATCCAGGCACCGTTTTCCCGTAAAAGCTTGGACAACGCCGCGTAGAGATCCCTGGGAATTTTTTTCTGGACAAACGGAACAACATCCAGCTGTTTCCGGTAAAACTCATAGGTCTGCCGGCCGAGTCCACTTTCCATCAGGAGCTTCGCCGCCAGGTGCTTGGCACGATCTGCTTTATCTGTGCCCCAGTCGCGGACTACCACTACAAAATCACTGGAAGGAGGGGGCGTCCAGCGAACCTTCATCTGGGCCTCAGGTGCCGGGGTGGCGGCAGCCGTCACGGACTCGACCGCCTTTACCGGTATTGGGTGCTGTGGCGGTATTTCTGGTGCCACAGCAGGAATGACAGAAGGAGGGTCCACAGCCACAGATGGTGACGGATCCACCGTCGCTTCCTCTCTTTTCCAGACAAACATGTGCTCGCAGGACTGGCATTTGAGAAGGACCTTGGGTGCATTCCGCTGCGCCTCTGGCACCGGAACCTGAACGCCACACTTGGGGCATGCCATTTCAATCAAGGTCGGCTCCTCCGGGGATTCCAACCCCTTCCGTTTTCCATCAATACTCAACCTAGTATAAAACTCCGGCTGATGAGCACTCAACGACTTCCTGCCGGCATTTATGGAATCCTTGATCCCGAACGGACAGATGACCCGGTAAAAACAGCCCAGTCCTGGACCCGGGCTGGAATCACGGCCATCCAGCTCCGGTGGAAAACTGCCACTGCCCGGAAATACCTGGAGTTGGCGGAAACATTGCGGGATCTGTGCCGGCGGGAGAAAATACTATTCGTTGTCAATGACCGCGTGGATGTGGCCAGATGCCTTGTTACGGCGTGTCATATCGGCCCGGAGGACCTTCCGTTGCCGGAAGCACGGTCCATTCTGGGGCCCAAGGCGATCATCGGAACCTCTACGAACAGCTTCAAGGAAGCCAGATGGATGGCCCAGCGCGGCGCGGACTATATCGGTTTCGGGCCCCTGTTCCCTACCTCCAGCAAGGATCAGTTGCGACCCTACCGCACACTGGCAGAACTTCAGCGGGTCGCGAATTCGGTAGAAATCCCGGTTGTCGGCATCGGTGGCATTACTGCACAGACAGCCGGTAGTGTCATCGCCCACGGAGCCCGCGCAGCCGCCGTGATCGGGGCGCTGCATGGGAAAGAGCCCGGGAAACTCGCCCTGCGGCTGGTCGAAGCGGCCCGGCACTCCCAATGAACATGCCTGATCGGATAGAATACAAGAAGATGCTGAAGCCTGTCCTTGAAAATTGGTGCCGCAAGCGGCGTTCCCTCCATGCGACGATTGTATCAGCCATTCTCATGGCCGCCGGTTGTGGCGGGAAGGCAGATCGCCAGACCACGCCCTCATCTGCCACCCCCAGGGCAGAGAAGATGATCAAGGACGGCCGGTACTATGAGGCAATCCGGGCATGGCAAACCGAGCCGAAGGGTGCAGACACAGACCAGCGCATCCGGGAGACTGAAAAGATTCTTGCCGCGGAAATTGATCTCCGCAATCGCCGAGCCATCTCCCTTGTGAAACGTGGGCGGCTCGGAGAAGCCGCCCGTATCTATGATGAGTGCTACAGGATGGATCCCCGCCGCGATGACATGATACCCAAGTCGGAAACCGTGAAATCCGATCTGGCGAAACGCAAAGCCGAGCTCCAGAAGGTCCTCGAAAACCGCCGCACAGCCAATGACCTGGAAGGAACCCATGAAACCTTGTTGAAGCTGGATTATCTGGACCCCTTTGACTCCGTGGTAAAAGGCGCACTGGAGGACTCAGAGAAGCAGTGGCGGCGGGAACTGGATACGGCCCTCGACGGGGCCATGAAACTGTACCGTAGCCGCAGTTTCAGCGAAGCGGCACCCCAGTTCAACCGCATTGTCAGGAAGTGGCCAGGACACGCAATAGCCAAAAACTATCTCGCGCAGAGCCGCACGGATTCAACCACACTTTCCACTGCGAAATCCGACCGGGAACGGGCAGAGCAGGCTGAAAGGGCGCGTCTGGCAACAGTTGTTCAGAATCTGATCGATCAGTCTGATACCTGCCAGAAGGCCGGAGATTACCGCTGTGCCATCGAGAAACTGAATACTGCGCTGGACGAGGACCCGGATTCGACACTTGCCCGCGACCGCCGGGAAGCGATTCTCAGGGAACTGTCCCCGCAGACGGATGAGATGTACAGGCGCGGACTCGAGCACTACCGGGCGGAAGATCTTCCCAAGGCCATTGAACAATGGAGACTCCTCCTCCTTGTCAATCCCGAACACGAACGGGCGCGGCGGGACCTCCAGCGTGCCGAGGCGGTCATGAAAAGCTTTCAGCGGGTACCGGAAGCCCCCAAGACTGCGGAACCCTCCAAATCGGGCATCTGAGCGCTACAGTTTTGACTCATCCCCGCCGGATGGCTACTAAGTTGGCTCAGGGTGAGGTAGAGCCTGGAATCCAAAAACCCCAGTTATTCCCGACGGGTAACTCCAGGATGGCACCTCAGTCACCGGATCCGGCAAGTTCCGGCGCCAATACCAGCATGACCCGTCAACTGGTAAGAGTGGAAACTAGGTTTCATGGGTACACAAAAGGGATTTACTGTCTGGTTTACGGGCCTGTCAGGCTCTGGCAAATCGTCCATCACAGCCGAGCTGGTGGCGGAGCTGCGGGACCGCCGGGGTCTGAAGCTGGAAGTTCTTGACGGTGACGTAGTGAGGACACACCTGTCGAAGGGACTCGGATTCTCACGTGAGGACCGGGATACGAACATCCTGCGCATCGGATGGGTCTGCGAACTGCTCACCCGTAACGATGTCATTGCCATTGCCGCAGCCATCAGCCCCTACCGGGAGATACGCAACGAGGTCCGCGAAATGGTCGGGCATGGAAAATTCGTGGAGGTCTACACGGCTGCCCCCCTTGAGGTGTGCGAGTCCAGGGACGTGAAAGGGCTGTATGCGAAGGCCCGTAAAGGCGAGATTCCCATGTTCACCGGAGTTTCCGACCCATATGAACCGCCGGACAACCCGGAGGTGACCTGTAACACCGGCTCGGAAACCGTGAAGGAAAGCACCACCAGGATTATCCGGAAGCTGCAGGACATGAAGCTGATTGACTGAAGCGGCTGGCGCCGGTTTCAGCTGTCAGGACCCCGATGGACTCCCATCCCCAGATTGAGGACCTTAAAGCCGGGTTGCTGATTGTCGGCGGTGGTGCCGCGGGCGCGATGGCCGCGGTACGGGCGAAGGAGCTGGATCCTTCTCTCGACGTGGTGCTGCTCGAAAAGGCGAACATCATCCGCAGCGGTTGCCTATGCGCGGGGATCAGTTCGATCAATGCCTATATCAACAAGGGTGAAACCCCCGAATCCTTTACCCGCTGGGTTGCCAACGACAATTATGGCGTGATCCGTGAAGACCTCGTGCTGAGCCTCGCCCGCAGGCTTGAAGAGGGCGTCAGAAAGGTTGAAAGCTGGGGGCTTCCGATCCTCAAGGACGAAAATGGCGATTACGTTTCACGCGGGCGAGGCTCCATCAAGATCCGCGGAGAGCGAATCAAGCCGATCATGGCGCGCGCGGTAAACCAGTCCGGTACCCGTGTGCTGAACCGTGTCGTCGCGACCAGCTTCTGGATGAGTGGCGGGCGGGTCCACGGCGTCCTGGGATTCAATGTACGTACGGGTGCCTTTGTGCGGGTGCAGTCCCCCTATACGGTCATCGCAACCGGAGGGTGTGCGGGCCTATATCAGAACGTAAACGGCGGCCTCTCGCGCCACAAAGTCTGGTACTCTCCATTCAACACCGGGGCCGGGCTTGCGATGGGACTTCGGGCCGGGGCCGAAATGACATCATTTGAAATGCGCTTCATCGCACTGCGCGTACGGGACTTCATGTCTCCGACTGGTGTGCTCGCACAGGGATTCAAATGCCCACAGGTGAACTCGTTCGGCGAAGATTACCTGGAAAAATACTATCACTCCTGGGGTGGCCGAAAGATGCCTACTGCCCACCGCCTTCTCGCCACTCTCATGGAAGAAAAGGCGGGCCGAGGCCCCTGTTATCTGGATACCAGCCATCTTACCGAAGCAGACATGGTCAAGATAAAGACCTCCTATCTGGATATGTCTCCGTCGATCCTCCTCATGTGGGGTGATCGTAGAATTGACCCGAAAACAAATCCGGTCCGCATCTGCGGATCAGAGCCCTATGTCCAGGGCGGACACGGAATGAGCGGATACTGGGTCAGTCCAGGCCGCCAGACCACCCTGCCCGGTCTTTACGCCATCGGTGATGTCGCGGGCGGTGCACCCAAGAAGTATGCATCCGGAGGATGGGCCGAAGCGCTCATTGCCGTGGAAGATATCCTCGCCCGCCGGGGAGATACTCCGCCAGCGGATGCCTCGGAGTTGCAATCTGGAGCGGCCGGAGAGCAGGAACGGATTTACGCGCCGCTCAGGCTTGCTGATCGCTATCGGGGACCGGTGAGCGGGCTTGTCACACCTGAAGAGGTGGAGGGACGGCTCCAGAAACTCATGGACGAGTATGCGGGTGGCATGTCGAAGGACTACGAACTGAACGCCACAAGCCTTGCCACTGCCCGGACACTCCTGAAGCGGTTGAGTGGCACATTGGACTGGATGGTAGCCCGGAATACCCCGGAGCTGATGCTCGCCCACGAAGTCACTGACCGGGTTCTGGTGGCGCGCGCGCTTGTGGAGCATCTGGACGGCCGCAAAGAAACCCGATGGCCCTGCTACCAGACGCGGACCGACTATCCCGACCGGGATGACGCAAACTGGAAGAAATTCGTGAACACCGTGTATGATGACCGGCGGGACGAGGTATCCCTGGTCTTCCGCCCCCTGGATGGAGGCACGGCTCCATGAGTATCTACATCGACGAGGATATCTGCAATGGGTGCGGCAAGGCCGAAGAGGCCATGTGCGTCATGGTCTGCCCCGGTGACCTGTTGTTCATGAAGCCGGAGCGAAAAGCGGCCATTCTGGAACGGTTACCGGACTGCTGGGACTGCGCAGCGTGCGTAAAGCACTGTCCGGTAGGCGCCATTGACCTCCGGCTCCCGCTCGAGATTTCCGATGAAAACATGTCCCTCCGGGCAAAGGTTCTCCAGACGAGAACTCGCTGGACGCTTGAGTTTGCCGATGGCAGGCAGGAGATACTGGATATCCCGATCGCTGACACACGTGACGCGGATCTCCGGGTACAGGAAGCCCCGGACAGCGCTCCGGATTCCGGGAAATAGCTACAGTTCGATCTGGACACCCACTTCGATCACGCGGGATGGCGGAAGTCCGAAGTAGGCCATCGACTGGCGTGCCGTGCGCGATATCAGCGAAAACAGTGTTTCCCGCCAGATGGCCATTCCCTTGCGTTTGGTCGGAATGAGCGTTTCGCGGCCGAGAACATACGTTACATCCATCAGGTTGATCTTCAGGCCCTTGCTTTCGCAGAGTTTCAGGGCTGAGGGGACGTCCGGAGTCTGCATGAACCCGTATCGAATCAACACCCGGTAGAATCCCTCACCCAGATTCTCCACCTCGATGCCGTCAGAGATCTTGACATGTGGGATCTCGAGTGTTTCCACCGTGAGGAGCAGTACCCGTTCGTGGATCACCCGCGAATACCGGAGCAGGTGCAACAGTGAATGGGGTACTCCGGCAGCGCTTCCGGTCAGATAGATAGCCGTACCTTTGACACGCGGGATGGCATTGTCATGAATATCCTTGAGCAACACGTCCAACGGGAGGTGAAGCTCCCGTAGCCGTTCGCCGAGAATTTCCCGCCCGCGCCGCCAGGTTGTCATGACGATCAAAAGAGCAACGCCGATGCTGAGCGGGAGCCATCCCCCCTCATGAATCTTGATGATATTGGTGGAGAAGAACGCCAAGTCAATGAAGATGAATCCGCCCGTTAGCGAGAGCACCACTGCGTGGTGCCATTTCCATAGATACTTCATCACCACATAGGCGAGCACCGTCGTGATAACCATTGTGGTCGTGACGGCGACGCCGTAAGCATGTGCCAGAGAGCTCGAATCTCCGAATTCCAGGACGACAACGATCGTTGCGGCCAGCAGCGCCCAGTTCACCACCGGGACATAGATCTGCCCGATCTCAAGAGATGAAGTGTGGCGGATCTCCAGACGTGGCAGATAACCGAGCTGGACCGCCTGCCGGGTCAGGGAGAACACACCTGAAATCAATGCCTGTGAGGCGATGACTGTCGCAGTGCTGGCAAGAAGAATCATCGGATAGAGCGCCCACCGGGGGGCCAGCATATAGAACGGATTGACCGCCGCCTCCGGATTGCTGAGCAGCAGGGCCCCTTGCCCCAGATAGTTCGCCATAAGGGCCGGGAATACCAGTCCGAACCAGCCGAGACGTATGGGTCTCCGGCCAAAGTGACCCATGTCAGCGTATATGGCCTCACTTCCTGTCACCGCCAGGAACACAAAGCCCAGAACAACGAATGCCTGGTGCCCATACTCCAAAAAGAACCTGATCCCGTGCAGGGGATTCAAGGCCGCCAGAATCTCCGGATCGAGCAGGATACCCCTGACACCCAGAGCAAATAACGCCGAAAACCAGAGGATCATCACCGGACCAAAGACGGTGGCCACCTTTCCCGTTCCATATCGCTGCACCGTGAACAGCGCGATCAAGATGAATACCGAAATTGGAACGATCCAGTGTTCCAGCGCTGGCGCTGCGATTTTAAGGCCTTCCACAGCGCTCATGACCGAAATGGCCGGGGTGATGAGGCCGTCACCGTACAGAAGCGCCGCTCCAAACAGTCCAAAAGGCACAACAAACCACTTGAGGTGGGAAGCTGGAGATTCTCCCCGGGGAGGGACAATCATTGCCATGAGGGCGAGAATACCGCCCTCGCCCCGGTTGTCCGCCCGGAGAATCAGGAGCAGATATTTGACCGAGACGATCAAGGTGAGGGACCAGCAGATCAGTGAAACGACGCCCAGAACGGCAGTGCTGCTCGCTTCAACGGCATATTCGCCGGAAAAGCACTCCCGGATGGCGTAGAGGGGGCTGGTGCCAATATCCCCGTAGACCACGCCGAGCGATCCCAGCGCCAATACCCAGAGGTGCCGGCCCGTGGGAGGATGGTAATGGCTCCCGCCATGTAAACCCGGTGCCTGTGGGCCAGTATTTGAAATCGTGTCGCTCATCAGTCGCTACAGAACATACGAGGCCGTAATCCCCGTTCAGGGAATCGTCAACCATGCCATTGCAGGACGGTAACGAGCGTCCCCGCCACAGGTCAGCAGATAGGTACCCACAGATGGCAGTGTGATGCCTCCATTCACCGCAACCGGCACCGAGTAAACCATCCCGCCACCAGAGAGGAAACATTCAGACGCCGTCACATCCGTTGTCCACGAGACGAAACGTCCTGTCACGACCTCAAATGTCCATATCCGCGGTGCGGCCGGATCATAGTGAGCCCCAGCGTCAATCATATCGCCACCGGGAATTTCATCACCATCAGGCGCCATATCTGTGCGGGTACTGAGAATCTGCCAGGACTTGAGGCCCATCGCCATAAATCCGGTGGTTGGATCATCCGCCAGGGAGTCCTCTCCACGGTCAATACAAGCCGACGATGGATCCAAGAACAGGCCGCCATCCGCGGAGGACAGGAATGGGTCTGAGGCCGCCTGGGAGAAGAACGTCGACCCGAAGTCAGATGCGAAATCCTGCTCGGCGCAGTTGTATTCCACTCCGGGTGTTCCAGCGAGGACATGCACATCCGGGCCCGCCACCGCCTGATTTGAATGGAAGGCCGAGTTCAGCAGAGCCACTCCGTCACTATAATACAGAATGCCACCGCCATCAGTCCCGGCAGAGTTGCCACGGAATGAACTGTTCAGGATCCAGCCAAAGGCATCGGAGCAGATGGCACCACCCCCGTTCACGGCTGTGTTCCCTGTGAAAGTGCTGCTGATTACAAGCGACAGCGGGTTTGTCGCGTCCAGAACCGCGCCACAGGCATCCTGCGATGCATTCGCCAAAAATACCGACTCTGTAACGAGTGAAGACCACATGTCATAGCTGTAAATCGCACCAGCCTGCTGAACAGCCATGTTCCGGGCGAAAGCGGAATCCCGAACGACCAGGTTGCCCTGGGTCACAGAGACTGCACCGCCAGATTGGGCCGAATTGCCGTCAGCCAATGAATGCAGGAAACGGAGTTGCTGGACCGATGCCCCACTGATGGCTCCTCCATTCAGAGCTGCTGCATTGGACACAAACCGGCTAAGAGCGATATCCATCTCTTCGACGCTCACGAGCGAAATCGCGCCACCGGACGCCACCGTCGCCGTGTTGGACATGAACTCCGAACGGTCAATCTGGATGTCAAACGTACCATCGGCATGCATTCCGCCACCCGCGTCGCCACGGTTTTCCGTAACATTCAGGTTGCGCAGACGAATGCGCTC
>CAZSFB010000081.1:0-9714 GCA_964606035.1 uncultured bacterium
ATCGAGGATGGAGACATACGTAAGCGCCTTGTAAACGAGATCTTGGCGGGGATGCTGGCAGACAATATCAAGGCAAGGATTCTGGGCCCGGACGGTTCATGGAAGCGGACAGTTCGCCAGGAGGGAGAAGCCGAATGGCGCTCCCAGGTCCGGTTCATGGAGCTTGCCCGAAATCCGGCGGTGCCCCTGACCCCTGCTCCCTTTGAGGTCCGTAAAGCTGCCCAGGAATACTGAAAGCAGGAAACTGCATGTCAGCCCGCCATGACAGCGCGAAGGTAGGGCTTTGGAGCAGGATCTTCGCCACTGTTCGGGAACAGGCGATGAATGGTCCTGTACAGCTCATAGTAGCGGAGCGGTTTGGTCAGGTAGTCGGTTGCACCGGCTCTGGCCGCTTTCTCCCGGTATTCAGTGGCCGCAAAGGTGGTCAGAACCAGAATCGGCAGGTGATCACGGGAATTGGTCCGGCGAACCTGCTCGACAAGCTGGATGCCATTCATGTTCGGCATGGAAAGGTCGGTAATCAGCAGGTCGAAAGGCTTTCCGGAATCCTTTGCCGCCTGTATTTTCTGGGCAGCGGCCAGGCCGTCAATGGCAGAATCCACTTCGCAACTGCACACCTTGTGCAGCCACAATGCCAGTAACTGCCGGACGACACTGGAGTCGTCTGCCACCAGGATTTTAAGGCTTTTTCTTCGTATCACAGCCAGAAACCCTCACCGGCGAGTGGATAGCCAAGAACTCTTTAAGTTTAACGGTGGAAAGGGAAGAGGGTCAACTTTGACAGTTCTGATAAATTGCACGCCGCGGCCTGTGTAGTGGTGGCGTACAAGAAAAACCCCCGCCCAAATGGGCAGGGGTTTTCCAAACTGACCTCTGAAATCAGTCGATACGGATGTCGGGCATCATCCGGCGGCTGATGATCAGCCGCTGGATCTGGCCGGTTCCTTCAAAGATGTCGTAGACCTGAACGTCACGGAAGGCCTTTTCAACCAGAAGCTCTTCCTCGCAGCCCGAACCACGGATCAGATCGAGACAGTCGCGGGTGACCTCTTTGCCAATCTTCGCTGCATAAGCCTTGCAGGCCGATGCTTCCTTGGTATTCGGCAGGTCAAGATCCGCCATCCAGGTGGCGTGAAGGGTAAGTGCACGCGCCGCATTCAGCTTTCGCTCCATTACGGCAAGCTTCTCCTTGATGGCGCCATACCGTGGAATGGGGCGATTGATCTCGTAATTCTTCCTGATGAACTCCGAGGTGATCTCGTGAGCACCCTTACCGATGCCAATCGCCATTGCCGCAACCAGCGGACGGGTGGTGTCAAAGGTCTTCATTGCTGTCTGGAATCCACCCTTGGCCAGCTTTTCGTACCGCTCCTCACCGCCCAGAAGATTGTCCTTGTGTATCCGGCATTCCTCGAAGCCGAGCATTGCCGTTTCCGAGGCTCGCAGGCCGAGCTTTTTCTCGATCTTGAGGATCGAAAATCCCGGTGTACCCTTTTCGACAATAAAGGCGCGGTGGCCGGCACGGCCCTGTGTCTTGTCGAGGGTTGCGAATACAATCGTCCAGTCGGCACGGCCGCCATTGGTGATGAAGCACTTCGTGCCGTTCAGCACATAGTAATCGCCATCCTTCCGGCAGGTCGTCGAGATGTTTGCCACATCGGAACCTGCACCCGGTTCTGTCAGGCCATAGGCGCCCCAGTGGATGGCGTTCTTGTCCTTGAAGATCCCAAAGTACTTCTTCTGCTGCTCCGGTGTGCCAGAAGACCGCAGCGGCGGACCGCCAAGGCCCGGTCCGGGAAGTGCAAGCATGAGGCTTGGGTCGCCGGCAGCCAGTTCCTCGGCACCGATGGCGGCCATACGGTTACCCTGCTTGGGTCCCTTTTTGCCGTCTTTGGTGGGAGCCGCGCCGATACCCTCTCCATCACCGCCCAGATCCTCCGGGACGGCGCCTCCGCCCAGTCCCATCGCACCAACCATCTTGAGAAAATTGGTTTCATGAACATGGTTGCGGTCGGATTTGAGAGCTTGTGGACGGAGCTGGCTCTTGGCGAACATGCGGACCATGTCACGGAGCTGAAGCTGTGCTTTATCCAGTTCGAAATCGATAGGCATGATTGTACTCCTGTAATAAGGGCTGTGCCTTATTTCGCCGCCGGTTTCGGGGCGAAGATGATTTCCGCCGCGGCGAGGTCGTTCATGCCGACCGAGCCGAGGAGGATGCTGAGCTGGCGCGCGTCACGAAGCCATTTCTCTGCAGGATAGTCGTCGATGAAGCCCGCACCACCAAGCACCTGAACGCAGTCGTTCGCCGCGCGAACTGCAACGTCGGATGCGTGGGCAAGCGCCTGCAGGCTCTTCAGCCGCGAGTCCTTCCCCTTGTCGTGGAGGACAGCCGCTTCCCAGACTAGCCAGCGGGCAGAATTCGTCTCCGTGTACATGTCGGCGATCATGAAGGCCACCGACTGGAACTGGCCGATCATCTTGCCGAAAGCCGGACGTTCCTGGGCGTACTGGGCGGAATATTCCGTGGAGGCCTGGGCGATGCCGACGAGGCGTGCCGCCGTCAGGATCCGGATCCGGGAGAGGGCCTTTTCGATCTCCCCTCCGGCGAGCGGAACCGCCTTCACATTGGCGAAAGTAACCTTGCAGCATTCGACCGTACGGAGGCCGCACTTCTCGGCGGCTGCGCCGATCGTAACTCCGGGGGCACTGGCCTCGACAACAAAGGCGCGCAGGTCGCTTGTGTCTTCAGCGGAGCCTGTTTTGGCAATCACCACAAACAGTTTCGCTTCCTTCGCACCATAGACCCACAGCTTCTCGCCGTTGATCACGCCGTCCTTGGCCGTCGTCTTCATGGTGCCGAACGTGTCGTCGTCAATTGATTTCTCGCTGATGGCGAGAGCGATACGGCAGGAAGCTTCGGCGATGCTGGAAAGATAGTTCTTCTTCTGCTCGGGGGAGCCGAGTTCCAGGATCACCTGGGCACCCAGACCGGGGCCGTCCAGTCCAAGGGCGAGACCCGAGTCGCCCCAGGAGATTTCTTCCTCGACAATCGCGCGAGTGATGGTTCCCTGTGCGAGACCGCCCAGATCCTCCGGGAAGTCGATCAGCGGGAAACCATTTTCCACATAGTCGTTCCGGATCTTGTCCGGAATCGCCTTGTGCATTTCACATTCGCGGTAGACGTATTCCTTTTCGCCCTTGCCGCGGATGCGGTCGACGGCGAATTTACGGGCCGTCTCCTGCATCTGCTTCTGTTCATCTGTGAGTTCGAAGCTGATCACGTTGGACCTCCAGTTGATGGTGTCCGTTCCGTCTGTTGGTTACGGATTCGGACCCGGTTGTTGCTGTCTGGGTGGCTGGCACTGGAACAGCCGGTTCCCCGGCGTACGCCCCATGCCCGTCACACATGGCGGCAAGGGTTTATCAAGACTGGCTAAAAGCGTCAAACCCCGTGGTTTACAAGGGTTTCCGGGTCATCGAACATGGCCGAACATTAGTTCGGTGAACAGCGGATCGGTGTCATTCGCCGGTATAACAGGGGCTTTTCGGGGTTTCCTAGAAACGGCATTCAATGGTCTGTGTCTTAAGAAAAAAATATATTTTCAGCCGGAGGCAACCGGGTGAATGGCTATCACGGCTGCCACCTTGACGAAACCCGCAATGGACGCTTTCCCGCCGGATTTTCGTATGAACTCATCAACGGCTTTCCGGCAGCCGGCGAAATAGTGATAGTCGTCTACCTGAATAAACCCCTTCGGGGACATTTTCGGGAGGAGTCTTTCCAGCGAATAAAGCGTTGGCTCGTACCAGTCCACGTCAACGTGGGCCAGGGCCACTTGGCCAATGCCGGCCCGGTCGAATGTGTCCTCAATCCAGCCGGCGTGAATGGAGACATGTTTCTCGTCCCAGGCATCCAGCGAGCGGCAGGCTTTCTTTACGTCGTCGACGGAGGCAACCATGGTACCGCCCCACTCCTCAACGAGTGGCCGGTCCGGCGCGGAGGGATCCCTGGTTGTCTTGGGATGGCCCTGAAAGGAGTCAAACAGGTGGATATGCCGGTTCCATCCGGCTTCTTTTATGCGGCTGCAGAGCAGCGCGGCACTGCCGCCCCGGCAGGTACCGATTTCCACGAAATCCCCCGGAATATCCCGGACCCGTTCCGCGAGTTCAAAAAGCGAGTTCAACCGCTCCGGCCCAAGCATGGTGAACGGGGCGACCCGGTGAAACATCGTATCCCGTTCCGCTGGCCAGGGAGGCCTTCGGCCAAGAAGGCGCTTAATGGCGTCCTTTAGTGACATGGCTGAAATGTATCCGATCCGTGTGGTTGACGAAACTCATCTCACGCTGGAATGGGCTCCGCTGGTCGCGGGAAAGAGAGACGGGTCGTGCTGGTTACTCCGAAAGGGCAAACTGAGGTTGCGGGTTACGCCGCAGCAATGAACGTCAGACCAGTATTTCGCCCACGAGGTCATAAACATCCGCGTCGGTGATTTTTACCGGTACGATCCGCCCAACGAACTTTTCACGGGGGATTTCCTGGATCACCTCCCCGTACTCCCTGCTTTGGATGCCGGCGATGTGAACGCATCCGTCAATATCAGGCGCCATGCCTTCGGTGCGGCCGGTCATCAGATGCTCGGATTCAGGGTGCGGCCCTTCGACAAGGACATTGAGGGTCTTGCCAATGAGGGACCGGGAACGATCCCTTGCGATCCGCTGCTGGACTCTCATGAGCCTTGCGAGACGCCTTTTCTTGATGCTTTCGGTTAACTGGCCGGACATCTGCCCTGCGGGAGTGTTTTCCTCGCGGGAATAGGTGAAGGCTCCCATCCGGTCGAACTGATATTCCTCGACGAAATCGATCAGCTTCTCGAACTGCTCGTCAGTCTCGCCGGGGAATCCGACGATGAAAGTTGTCCGCAGCACCAGGTCCGGGATCTCCCGGCGAAGCCGTGTGAGAAGGTCCCGGACGACTTTTTCACGGGTATTGCGCCGCATGTGCTTGAGCACGGTATCGTCAGCGTGCTGGATCGGCATGTCCAGATAGTGGACGATTTTCCTCTCGGACCCGACGAGATCCACCAGATCGGGGGTGAACTTGTCCGGATAGTTGTACATGAGCCGGATCCATTCGATCCCGTTGATCTGGATTAGTTCGCGAAGAAGTTCAGTCAGCCTGGGCCGGCCAGGAAGATCTTCTCCATAAGAAGTGAGGTCCTGGGCGATCAGGTTGATTTCACGGCACCCGCCCAGTGAAAGCCGTTCGGCCTCGGCGACGATATCCCTGATGTCGCGCGACCGCTGGACGCCCCGGAGCTGGGGGATGATGCAGAACGAACAGGTCCGGTTGCAGCCTTCCGCAATCTTCAAATAGCTCGAAAAGACCGGGCCGGAGCGAACCCGTTCAGAAAATGCCTCAAAGGTGGCCTCGGGATCGCCGATCGGCGCGGCGGCCAGTTGTCCGCCGTACAGCTCGTCGAGTACGTCGGCAATTTTCGCAAATTCACCGGTCCCGAGGAACCGGTCTACCTCCGGAAGGGCAGCGTGAATATCATCATTGCGGAAGTTCTGGGGCAGACAGCCAGTTACCACAAGCTTTTCACAGACACCCTCCTGCTTCAGGCGGGAGAGATTCAGGATTGTATCAATGGATTCCTGTTTGGCCGAGGAAATGAAACTGCAGGTGTTGACGACAATCACCTGTGCTTCTTCCTCGGATCTGGCGACTTCAAAACCCCGCCGGCGGAGGACACCCAGCATGACTTCGGAATCGACCAGATTCTTGGGGCAACCAAGGCTCTGAAGGAATATCTTTTTCGGACCAAGGTCCATATCTGTGCTGGAAACTGCCAATTTGCCACCCATTACCGGAACCGGTTGTCCGATGGATGGATTATGGGGCTCTTTCGTGGGAAGGCAACTCCGGCATGGCTAACAACCTTTTGTCCACTTTTGAACTGCCCGGCACCCGGCTAATAGCATTCCGTTGAGATGGAGGTGCCCTATGGCCGATGCCCAGGTGGTCATGATTACGGGTTGTTCAAGCGGAATTGGAGAGGCCCTGGCCCGTGAGTTTCATGCGCGGGGGCACCGGGTATTTGCCACCGCCAGAAAGCTGTCTGCCTTGGCGGCACTGGAAAAGACCGGTATCGAAACCCGCACTCTCGACGTGACCAGTGCCCAGTCAATCCGCTCGGCCATGGAGTCCATTGTGCAGGAAACCGGGAGACTGGACATGGTCGTCAACAATGCCGGAATCCTGGTCGTAGGTCCGCTGGCCGAGATCGGCCTGGATGACTTCCGGTCCGAATTTGAAACCAATGTCACTGGCGCACTCGCAGTCTGTCAGGAGGCGGTCCGGCAGTTTGTAAAGCAGGGGCGTGGCCGGATCGTCAACGTCGGCAGTGTGTCAGCTGAGCTGGCAACACCGTTTTCGGGTGCCTACTGTGCCAGCAAGTCGGCCCTGCATACTTTGACGGATGTACTGCGTGTGGAGCTGGCCCCCTTTAATATCGAAGTTATTCTGGTGGCGCCCGGCGCGGTCCGGTCGAAAATCGATGTGGCAGCCCGGCGGTATACGGAAAGATACCGCAATCGGGAGTCCCTCTACTATTCGGTGGCTGATCAGATCGAGCGGCGGGCGGGAGCTTCCCAGGAACGTCCCATGTCCGCCGAAGATTTCGCCCGGAAATTCGTGGCGAAAGTGACCGCGAAAAAGGCGCCCCATACCGTGAGAATTGGCAGGGAGGCGTGGATATTCCCTGTGGTGAAAGCAGGACTTCCTCCACGTACGAGGGACCGGTTGCTCGAAAAGGCATTCCGGATCGATCGTCTTAGAGGGAGCAAGAGGTGACGGAAAATCCTTCAGAAAGCGGACTGGCTCCGCTGGTGAGACTTTCCGCCGTGACAAAGCGGTTCGGAAACCGGGCTGCCCTGGAAAAAGTGTCTCTCGACCTGTTGCCTGGCGAAGTGGTTGGAGTTCTCGGTCCGAATGGTGCCGGCAAAAGCACTCTTCTGAAACTGGTCACCGGTGTCTATGCGCCGGTTGAAGGAAACGTCGAGGTTTTTGGCCTCGACCGCTTCCGGGATGGGGAGAAAATCCGGCCAAGGCTGGCATATGTGCCGGACAATCCTTACCAGCCTCCCCAGTTCTCGGCCCGCCAATGGATTGATCTGGTGGGAAGAATCTACCGGGTACCTACGAAAATCCGGGACCGCCGGCTCGACGAGCTTCTGGATCTGTTTGCCCTGAAAGAGGTTGCAGACAAGCCACTTCAGGCGGTCTCAAATGGCCAGTACAAGAAGGCTGCACTTGCCGCGGGATTTATTACCGGCTGCGAGCTTCTGGTATTTGATGAGCCGTTTACCGGTGAAATCGATCCACCGGCCCAGCTCGCGTTCAAGGAGCTGGTGCGGGCCTGGGTGCAATATCCGGGCAGAATGGTTTTGCTGACAACCCAGATCGTCGATCAGGCGGAAAAGTTGTGTGACAGGATCGTGCTGATCAGTGACGGACATATAGTCGCAAATGGTCCCACAGGTGCATTCCGCGAACAGTTCGGCGGTCGCACTCTTGAAGAAATTCTACTGTCTCTTTCAGGCATCAGTGTCCGGCCCGATGACTTTGTTCGCCGGGTTGTTGAGGGCACCCCCGTGGGTGAGGCCTGATGGATATCCAGAACATTGCCGTGCCATTTGACCGGGAGCAGGGTCCACCGCATCTCCAGGTCGGTACAGGTCGCCGGCTTGATGCACGAGAGCAACTTTTTGCAGTGCTGATGCTTTCGCTGACAGTCATGCTTTCCCTGTCGATGGGAAAGCTGGCCGCGTCGACAACAGTCGGGTGGATACTACTTCTGGTAACAGCCCTTATTGCGGCCCCCTTTTTGCCTTATGCGGTTGCATTCATTGGAATGCGGTTCCGTACGGGGCCCTTGGCGCGTGATTCTATTGCATTGCCACTGGATCCTGGCGGGCGATGGATTTTCATCAACCTGGGACCTGTCCGGTTGCTGAGTTTTCCGGTGCTCTCGGCGATATTTGCGGCTGGCTATTCAATTGGTAGTGCGCTGGCCAGCAACGGGGACATGAACCGGCTCCTGGCATCTCTCGGTTTGGCCATTGCGGGCGCCATTGTGTTTGAAATCGTAGCTTTACTGGGCCTTGCATTGCCGCTGAAACTGCTCCTGGTTTTTATTCCTTTTGGTACGGCGGTGATGTTTTTGGCACCGCTGGCATTTTACCTGTTCATCCTGGCGGGCGGAACGCGCAACCTTTCTTCGAGGCCGGAACTTGTCGAGGGTTTTCTTCATGCGGCAGACGGACTTTACCGGGGTCCGGCTGTTCCTGTGACTTCAGCCATTCTTGTGCTGGTGATTCTCAGACAGATGCGTAACCTGCTGATAAGTTACCGGCTCTCCCCGCAGGTCATTGCCAGGGAAAATGAGTATCTCTCCGGCGACACGTTTCTGGCGGCAGTGGGCCGGCTGGTGTCCGTCAGGAGTTCAGCCGATGCCGCTCCTGTGGATCTGTGGAGCCGCCTGTTCCGCAGGAACCGGTCCGCGGATATGGAACCTGCGTTCGATCTTCTTGGAAGGAACGCGGAACTTCTTCACGCACAGATCGAGCTGCTGACCTTCCAGCGGATATCGCGTGGAGTGACCAGGCAGCTGGCATGGAGGCCGCTGGTCGCACTCCTCCCTGTAGCATTTCTGCTCGTGATTTTTGGCGTTACTCAGGGGGCCGAGGTTTTCTGGAGGTCATTCCCCTATGTTATCTCGCTTCTGGGGGGGCTTTCGATAGGTGGTGCGACGGCAACGGCCTTTTTGAGTGGTGATTTTGCTGGCAACCGGTTTCAGGGAGCCCTTCAGTCGGCCATTGCCGGCAGAGGGGACCCGAAGCACCAGCCGTGGACCTGGATGCCCGGTGCCAGTGACCAGCTGTTTGGGCCGCTGTCAAAGTATCTTTTCCACATTTCCCTTTATGCAATGCCAACCGGTGCGGCACTTGCCGGGTTGCTCTCCGGACTGTCACTCGTTTTTTCAGGAACCGGATCCCGGTGGCCCCTCCCGGTGGCTCTGGCACTGGGAGCGGCTGGATCTGCGAGCGTGATATTTTTCTATGCCTTGCGGACTCCAATCCGGACACTTTCCATGTATCGGTTTGCGGACCGGGAGGAAGGTGTGGCAGCGTTCATGAGGACTCTAGTGATCTGGTCGGCAGTCATTGTCCTCATTGCGGGCACAACGGCTTTCTCAATATGGGCCATATACTGGGTTGCCGAAGTTGTGGGACTGGGCTTTCTGGGAATCGTCGCACTGGTCTATCTGGCGATCCCGCTGATCCTCATTGTTACTGCTGTCGTACTGATTGCGTTTGTTGCCGTCGAGCGGATTGCCTACCGGCATGGATACCGGGATCTGGAAGGCCGCGCTCCGGTACTTGGACTTGTTTCGAGTTCTGCCGCTGTACGGGCAGGAAGAAGATGACCCCGTTCCGGCAGGGAGACGGGGTCATTACTTGAGGCGAGACAAGGTTTCGGAGCTTACACCAGGGGATCGTACGGAAAGATATCGGCAGAAACCTGGAGTGGCACGAAATTTGTCTTGAGGGCCGTCGGGACGACGGCTGCAATTTCTTCCGGGGTCCAGCCTCCCGCGTGGTGAAGGTGCCGTACCGGGCGCGGTACGGAAAAGAGAACGATCTCGCCGC
>CAZSFB010000082.1:0-9684 GCA_964606035.1 uncultured bacterium
GAATACACGATCGAATTGAAAGGATTCACAAACTCGCACGGAATGCTCAGACGCTCCTGGAGCAGCCGGAGCAGCCCCGGAGTCTGCGCCGCACCACCGGAAAGGTATATCTTGGAAATGGTCTGGTCCGTCGCCTGACCGATGAAGTAGTCCACAGACTTCTGTATTTCCGTGACGATCTGCTCGCCGACGGTGGCAATGATCGATTCCACCTCCTGGGGGATGACTTCGTCAGATGCCTCGTCAGCGCGCCGGCCGATCTTGAAGGTCTCGGCCTCGCGGTAGGAAACATTCAGCTGCTTCTGGATCTCTTCCGTCAGCAGGTTACCGCCAATGGCCGCATCGCGCGTAAACACGCACCGGCCCGACTTCAATACGTTCAGGTTGGTTACGGAGGCTCCGACATCGACCAGGGCAATGATTTCACCCTCGGCAATCTCGTAGTTGGCGCAGAACATATTCTCGATCGAGAACGCGTCGTGCTCCACTACCTCACAGAGGTAGCCAGCCTCGGAAATCACGGTTGCGTAATCGTTCACCATGTCCTTTTTAGCGGCAACCAGCAGCACGTCCATCTTGCCCTGGGCGTCCGCTTCGGCACTAAGAATCTCGAAATCCAGATTCACGTCATTGATGTCGAACGGCACATACTGTTCCGCCTCAAACTGGATTGATTCCCTCAGGGAATCAGCCGTCATGAAGGGGACCTGAATCACTTTGATAATCACGGAGTTGCCCGAGATTGAAGTCGCGCAGCCCTTCAGCTTCGGCTTCATTTCAGCCAGAAGCTCCGAGATCACCTCACTCACGGCTGCACCGTTCATGATGGCACCGTCAACAATGCACTCGGAAGGAAGCTCGCGCATTCCGTACTTGACCAGCTTCCATCCCTTTTTGGAGGATTTCAGCACACAGGCCTTGACCGAGTGAGACCCGATATCAAGACCGATCAGCCGCTTTTCACCACCGAACAAGCCGATCACGGTGTCTTTACCTCCCTGGAGTCCATATACACGTCTTCGCCGGATCTTCCCGGTCTGCCCACCACAGTCATGCTGCCTCACCCTGGTCGGCAAATACCTTGTGCCGCTCAGAAAGCTTCAGCCCAAGCGCAAGTATCACCTTCCGCTTGGTATCCATCCGGCAGTCGTGACCCGCTTCGATACGGTCTATTGTAAGCGAACTGACCCCCGCACGGCGAGCCAGCTCAGCCTTGGACATCAAGAGAGCTTCGCGGAGTTTGCGAACGTTATTCCTGATTGGAAGGGGCTTTACCCGAGGCACGTCTCCGCCCAAGGCGCCGTTTGCGTACGACATAAGTTTGCTCTACTTCGCTCGTCTGAAACGAGAATAGAGTGGGGGGAGAAGGTAGGGTCATTATGGCCCATTCAGATGCAGTGTCAAGAAAAGAAGTGCCTTTGATTTAGAAATTGTCACTTAAAGAAGTATAATTATATATAAATTATCCCTCCCAAAGCGAATCAAAATCTTCGATACAATACGAAAAACTGCATTATTTACAGCCAGTTAATTCAGACACCCACATCTATCTCTGCTCACAGAAGCAATACATATCGACTTATTTAAATACGATCTGGATTTCAACGATTTCAGCCTGCTGCAACTCTCTATTCTAAAATATCCCGGAAAAATCCCTCCTCATATATTGGCCCCGGAATACTCATTGCTCACCCCATTCCATTGAAATACACACTCTGTGTGAAACCGAATAACGCATGGATCGCATTGGGTTCCCTGGTCTTCCTGACCCTTCTTGGGTCGCTCTTTTTCCTTTTTTCCGGAAGTGATGACGACGGATTTTCTCCACGTACCCGGCACCGCGAACCAGAAACACGTCCAGAGGCCAGCCGCCAGGACATTCCTGACAGCCGCAATCTTCTTGATGCACGGTCCTTGAATCGCATACCAGGTGGATCTTCCGCCGGTATCTCTGACGGGAATGAGCCCGACGGCCGAACTGCTTTTGAAGCCGCAGTTCAAAATTGCCGGGACACAGTCCAGGTGGAGCGGGAAGCGTTTGCCACAGACTGCAACCTGAAAAACGCCATCAAGCAGCGCGGCGACATGGAACTCGCATCGGCGTCCGCCCATCGGGCCCTGCAACTCGTCCCTGACAGCGCGGAAGCCCGCCACTGTCTCGGCGATTTGTACCGACTCCAGGGCAATCATGACAAAGCTCTTGAAACTCTCACACAGGCTCTATCGGCCCAACCAAATGATGCCTCAACCCTGGTGAGCCTCGCGGAAACCCACTACAAGCAGGGGAAGCTGACAGATGCACAGCAGGCTTTCGAGCGCGCCCTGCGGATTGATCCGAAGGACATCGATGCCGGTCTTGGTTATGCCCGGGTTCTGTATGTGACCCACAAAAAGGAAGAAGCGATCCGGGCCTATGAGGATCTGCTCCGTTATCATCCTGGATCCGCAGAGGCGCTGAACAATCTGGGAAGCCTGATGATGTCCACCGGAAAGCCGGCTCAGGCACTGGACTATTTTTTCCAGGCCATCGAAACCAATCCTGACAATCCCGATGCGTACTTGAATATCCGCAAGCAAGGCCTGCATGGCCCTGCCCGCCGGAAGCTTGAAGGATTAACAGCCCGGTATCGCTCGGAGCTGAACGAAAAGCCGGGTGATCCCGAACTCCATCAGCGACTCGGCCGGGTCCTGCTGGCCACCGACAAACGGGACGAGGCAGCGGCTGCATTGAAGAAATCCATCGAACTCTCGCCGGACTTTGCCTGCGCCTATGTCACTTTGGGGCAGGCGCTCATGGCAACCGGTAAATCGGCCGAGGGGCTGGAAGCGTTCAAAAAGGCTTCAGAGATGGATCCCTTCCTTGCGGACCGTTACCCGGAAGTGAAACGGATGATGAACTTTCAGGACACCCGGGAAGATGCCCTGAGCAAGGCAAACCGCCTGATAGAGTCCAATCCGCAGGATCCGGTTGCCCACAATGAACTGGGCATGGCGTTGAGAAATGCCGGCAAATATGACGAAGCCATGGCTGCATTCCAGAAAGCTGTTGAACTGGACCCCAAAAATGCCGACGCCCGGAACAATCTGGGGAATCTCTTCCTCAGCAAGGGCAGGTTTGCAGATGCCGAGGCCCAGTTCCGGGCAGCGGTGGAGGCAGACCCCCGCAATGCCGAGGCACTGGCGAGTCTCGGCAAGACCTACCACATCATGGGGAAACGGACGGAAGCGGAGGCCGCCTATCAGCAGGCCCTCAATGCCGACCCGAAGAGCTTCGCGGCAATGGCCGGCCTTGCAGATGCCCAGCGTGCCAATAACAAGCTTGATGCTGCGGTGCAGACCTACCGGACAGCGATCAATCTGAACCCAAACGATATCAGTGCACGTTTCAATCTGGGCAATACACTGGACCAGATGGGCAACCACAGCGCAGCCATCGACGAGTGGCAGTCCCTGACACAGAAGTACCCCAATTTTGCTGAGGGATACTCGGCTCTGGCGACCAGCTATGAGAAATCCGGAGATCTCTCCCGAGCGGCTGATGCCTACCAGAAGGCTATCGAGTTGCGGCCATCCAACCCCTATAACTACCGCAGTCTCGGCCAGATTCTGCTACAGCAGGGGCGAACGGGACCCGCCCAGGATGCCCTGGAGAAATACGTCAAGTTCTCCCCGGATCCGAGGACCGAGGAGGACAGGCGCAGGGAAATCGAGCGGATGCTTTCTACCGGAAAATAGTCCTGTGTTTATCCCGGATTCGGGCTATCAGTCGCCTTCAAATGCCAATGGAAAGACTATCGTTACATCCCCTGACTCAATGGGAATGAACTTAACCTTCTGCATTTTTTCGAGGATTTCCTTTTCGAAATCCGGGTGCTTCGCAAAGTCGGACGCCACCAGCTTTGGCTTTTGAACAGTCCCGTCAGGTTTCACAGTGAACTCGACCAGTATTGTCCCCTTGGCCTTGGGATCTTTCTGGAGCAGCCGCTTATGCGCCCCCTGGAACAGGGGGATATACCGGCGGATCACCGCACTGGTTGTTGAATAGTTCCGGTGTTCATTCTCCGAAGCGGCGCCTGTCACCCCGGGTTTCTTCGCTGGTGAAGTCTTTGAAGACTTCCCGGCGGGAGCATTTGCTTTCTCCTGCGCGCCGGCGGGCATTGTTGCTGAAGACAGAATAATGGCCAGTACACTGGCGACTACCGGAATATTCATGCCGCGAGAATAGCTCCACCAGGACAGAGATAAAACAGGCTATTCGTTCAGCCCGAGCGACACCTTGCGGCGGAGGCCGGTGGCCAGTCCCAGCTGCCCTGGTTTCGCTTGGGCCAGTGCCGCACTGATGAATTTTCCCGTATAGCTCCGCTCAACGGCTGCGACTTCTTCCGGGGTTCCAGATGCAACGATCTCGCCCCCCCGGCTGCCGCCCTCGGGCCCCAGATCAAGCACGTAATCGGCCGTCTTGATTACATCCAGGTTGTGTTCAATGACAATTACGGTGTTTCCCTCATTCACTAGCCGGTGCAGGACATCCAGCAGCTTGTGAACATCCGCGAAATGAAGGCCCGTGGTCGGCTCGTCAAGAATATAAAGCGTCTTCCCGGTGGAACGGCGGGCAAGTTCCCTGGACAGTTTCACCCGCTGTGCCTCACCACCAGAGAGTGTCGTCGCCGCCTGTCCAAGGCGGATATACCCGAGCCCCACATCCACAAGTGTCTGAAGCACTGACACGATCCGGGGGTACGCGCCGAGAAACTCGAGCGCCCTCTCCACGGGCATGTCGAGCACATCGGCAATGCTCTGTCCCTTGTATTTCACTTCCAGCGTGTCCCGGTTGTACCGGCGTCCGCCGCAGGCCTCGCACTTCACATAAATGTCCGGAAGGAAGTGCATTTCGATCTTCACATATCCTTCACCGCCACAGGTCTCGCACCGCCCGCCCTTCACATTGAAGCTGAACCGGCCCGGTTTGTAGCCACGGAGCTTCGCCTCCGGCAGTTGCGTAAACATGTCCCGGATCAGCGAGAAAACTCCGGTGTAGGTCGCCGGATTGGATCGCGGGGTGCGCCCGATAGGGCTCTGGTCAATATCGATCACCTTGTCGAACTGGTCGAGTCCTTTAACGGCCTTGAACTCGCCCCGGGGCTTTTCCTGGCGAAGGATGGCATCCGTTGCCGCAGGGAAAAGGGTATCGATCACGAGAGTACTTTTCCCGGATCCTGACACCCCTGTAACGACGGTAAATGCCCCCACAGGGAATTTCGCATTCACTTCCTTGAGATTGTTCCCCTTCGCCCCCTGGATATCGACCCATCCTCTCGGTTTGCGACGGGCCTCCGGAACGGGGATGTTGCGTTCGCCCCTGAGGTATGCACCCGTGAGGCTCTTCTCCTCTTTCTCCACTTCGCCGGGGGAACCCGCCACGACAATTTCCCCGCCGTGCTCACCGGCTCCAAGTCCCATATCTATGACGAAATCAGCTTCGCGGATCGTCTCTTCGTCATGCTCGACGACCACAACAGAATTTCCCAGATCACGCAGGCGTTTCAGCGTGGTGAGGAGCCGCGAGTTGTCCCGTTGATGAAGCCCTATGCTGGGTTCGTCGAGAACGTAAAGCACTCCGACAAGAGAAGATCCTATCTGGGTGGCCAGCCGGATCCGCTGCCCCTCCCCGCCGGACAGGGACCCGGCATTCCGGTCGAGGCCGAGATAGTCAAGCCCGACTGCATCCAGAAAAGCCAGACGGTCCCGGATTTCCTTCAATATTCGATCCGCGATCCGCGTCTCGCGCTCGGTCAGCTTCAGGTTCTGGAACAGGGGGCCCAGTTCCGCCACCGTCTTTTTCTCAAGCTCCGGAAGTGACGTCCCTTTCACTCGGACCGACCGGGCTTCGACCCTGAGCCTGGCGCCGTGGCAGGACGGACAGTCCTGGAAACTCATGTATTCTTCCAGCTCTTCCCGGACACTTTCGGATTCAGTCTCCTTATACCGCCGGTCGAGCCAGGGGATCACTCCCATGAACGCCTCGGTAAACTCGTAGGAACGCGACTCTTTGGTCTTCAGCTTGAACTTGACGCTCTTTGTCCCGGACCCGTGGAAAAGTACGTTCCGGATTCGCTCCGGCAGCTTCCGGAACGGCGTCTCCAGATCGAACTTGAAATGCCCCGCGAGGGACTCGAGCATCTGGCCGTAGTAACCCTGGATATTCGACCATGGTTGGATCGCCCCCTCTGCCACCGACAGGGTTGGGTCCGGTACAATCCGGTTTGGGTCGAAGAACATCTTGTGCCCGAGCCCTGAACACTCGGGGCAGGCTCCCTGCGGCGAGTTGAAGGAAAACAGTCGCGGCTCGATTTCGGGATAACTGATGCCGCACCAGGCGCAGGCCATATGCTCGCTGTAAATCTGCGGCTCTTCGCCCTCGGGCTCAATGATCACAATGCCGCCGGCGAACTTCAGGGCCGTCTCTATGGAATCAGTCAACCGCCGCTCCATGCGGCCCGGCTGCACCTTTACCTTGTCGACATAGAGCTCGATATCATGCTTCTTCTGCTTGTCGATGGCAGGCAGCCGCTCCAGCTCGTATACCGTTCCGTCAATCCGGACCCGGGCAAAACCCTGACGCTGGAGTTTCTGGAGATCCTTCGTATATTCGCCCTTGCGCGCCCGTACGATGGGCGCAAATACAGAAACGACTGTTCCCTCTTTCATCTCCATGACCCGGTCAACGATCTGCTGCGGGGTCTGGGATTTCATGGGACGGTTGCAGGAATAACAGAACACCTCGCCAATCCGGGCGTATAGCAGCCTCAGGTAGTCATGAATTTCGGTGACTGTTCCCACGGTAGACCGGGGGTTCCGGGAGGTGGATTTCTGCTCGATGGAGATGGCCGGGGAAAGCCCCTCGATGGACTCGACATCGGGCTTCGACATCTGGTCAAGAAACTGCCGCGCATAGGCAGAAAGGCTCTCTACATACCGCCGCTGGCCTTCGGCGTAGAGGGTATCAAAAGCCAGCGAACTTTTGCCCGACCCGGATACGCCCGTAATGACCACCAGCTTGTCCCGGGGAATATCCACCGACACATTCTTGAGATTGTGCTCCTTGGCGCCACGGATGGAAATGGTCTGGCTCACGGGGACACTGGTTAGCCCATTTACCGCTTCCGAAACAATCGGGGCGGCCAGATGGCCGCCCCGAAGATTCGTCCCTCTGTTTGACTGTCAGATTTCCACGGTTCGCAGGTCCAGCGACTGGAGGGCCTTGACGCGCTCCTCGGTCGCCGGATGAGTGGAAAACAGCCGGGTAACTCCACCGCCGGCCAGCGGGTTGATGATGAACATGTGTGCGGTAGCTTCGCGTGCATGGTGCATCGGGATTCCCCGGGCATAGGAATCGATTTTTAACAGTGCGTTCTGAAGCCCCTGCGTATCCTGGGCAATCGCGGCACCGGTCGCGTCCGCCATGTATTCACGGGTGCGGCTGATCATCGCCTGGATAATCATCGCGGCGATGGGGGCAAGGATCATGATGAGGATAGCCACCACCGGGTTCGGCGCATCGCGATCGTCGCGGCGTCCGCCGCTGAAAAACAGGGCGAATTGCGCCAGGAACTGGAGGGATGCGGCAACCACTGCTGCAATCGTCTGGACGAGAATATCCCGGTTCTTGATATGGCCCATCTCATGGGCAATCACGCCAGCAAGCTCGCGCTCGTTCAGCATCTCCATGATGCCTTCCGTCAGCGCAACGACGCCATGCTGGGGATTGCGCCCCGTTGCGAATGCGTTCGGAGTCCGCTCGGGGATGATGTATATCCGTGGCATGGGGATTTTCGCGTTCTTCGCCAGCTTCTCACACAGCGCATAAAGCCGGGGGGCCTGCTCCGGAGTGACGGGGCGTGCCCGGTACATGGCCAGCACGATCTTGTCCGAGAACCAGTAACTTCCCACGTTCATGACGATGGCGAACACAAAGGCGATCATGAGGCCGGAACGGCCACCCAAGGCGGCACCCGCATAAATGAGCAACGCAGAGAGTCCGACCAGCAGCAGGAATGTCTTGAGACGGTTGGCAATCATCAGACCAGTTTGACCTCCTGAACAGCGACTGCATGAAGCAGCACTGACAGGACCAATTTTCGCATGATTAGGTTCACAGACAAGCGTATAAGGCGTTAAATCGACTTAACTTAACCGATTTCGGAGCATCCCTGACTGCCACCGGTATCAGAAACTCTTAAAGAAATCCGCCAGCTCCTGTGACATCTGCTTCATGGTCCTTCCCGACATCGTGCCAATGAGGCTCTGGACAGATTGTATCTTTTCGCGGTCCAGCAGATGGGCCAGATCGTTCACCAGCCGGGGCCCCGCAAGTGGGTCCAGATAGTTGATCGTTCCGAGCTGCACCGCCTGTGCACCGGCCACGAGGAACTCGCAGATGTCATCCGCACACGAAATGCCCCCCGCACCGACGATCGGGATCTGAAGATCGGAACGCTTGAGATCATCCACCATGCGGAGCGCAACCGGCTTGATTGCCGGACCGGAAAGCCCCCCGGTCCGGTTCGCAAGAATCGGCTTCTGGCGGCGCCAGTCTACGGCCATTCCCTGCAGGGTGTTAATTGCCGTGACTGCATCGGCCCCCGCCCCTTCGCATGCCTTCGCAATCGCAACGATGTCCGTGACGTTCGGCGAGAGTTTTGCCCAGACCGGCTTCGTCGTGGCACGCCGGACATATTCAATCACCCGCGCCGCCTGGTCCGGCTGTGTACCGAACACGATTCCGCCCTTCTCCACGTTCGGGCACGAGAGATTCACCTCGATCCCGTTGATCCGGTCCACATGGTCGAGAATCCGGGCCAGTTCCGCATAGCCGTCCACAGTTTCCTCAAACACCGAGGCGATCACAACGGTCTTGGCCGTCTGGAGGGCGGGAAGCTTATTGTCGATAAAGTCCTGGATACCATTGCTCTGGATACCAATCGCGTTGAGCATTCCCGAGGCCGTCTCAATGGTCCGGGGCGTTGAGTTCCCCAGCCGCGGCTTCAAGGACAGGCTCTTCACGACAATTCCACCGAGCACGGACGGATCATAGAACTCTGCCAGTTCAGGCCCGTAACCCCCGCAGCCAGACGCCAGAAGAACAGGATTCTTGAACACCAGGGTTCCAACCCGCGTGGTCAGGTCCACATGAGCCGGGAGCGGCCGGTCAATCCGTGCCTGGGGCGCCGGCTTTACCTTCACGGACACAGACCTTGCGGCCCTGGCGGTCTTTGTTTTCGGCGCTTTTGATTTCAGGGACATTTTCCGCTTGGCAGACTGCCTCACGGCTGCGGGCTTCTTCTTCGGGCTCACCACGAGATCTCCTCGGCGTTGAATACCGGTCCTTCCATGCAGGTCCGGGCGTGGCGGTAGCTCCCATCAGGAGTCGTCACGCGGCAAACACAACTGATGCAGATACCTGTACCACAGGCCATCCGTTCCTCAAGGGAAACATCACAGCGGATATTGTTCTGCCGGCAGATGGTGCTCACGGCGGCCATCATCGGATGGGGTCCGCAGCAGATGACCCGGTCCGGACGCCTATTTGCGCGGGCCAATAGGTGCTCCAGCAGCCCCGCCGCCGTTCCCTTGAAACCTTCCGTGCCATCATCGGTGGAAAGAAACACTCCGCTGCCGCCGAAA
>CAZSFB010000083.1:0-9555 GCA_964606035.1 uncultured bacterium
ATACAGCCAACACGCCAATGAACTGCGGTATTCCAGTGGCGTTCACTGATCACATCATCACGTTCAACATGCAGGGTGTGCCGATCAAGTTCCCGACGAAAAATCTTGCGGTCTCCGCATTCGAGGCTTCCAAGGATCTTTCCGCAGGAACTGCCAAGCGGATGGCCGCTCTGTACGACACCATGCGGAGACTCGCCAAGGTGGGTAACCTGTTCTGCGAGCCGAATATCCTCGACAAGCTTGTGGATGACCCCGAGCCGATCAAGGCGATGCTGAATGACGCTCCGATCGAGTCCATGTTCCGCATGGTTCAGGAACTGGCGAAACGGGGAGATGCCCCCTATCTCGTGGATATGCTCAACTCGGTTTATCTTTCCGGCGCAGCTGGCCTCAACGATCCACTTATGGTGGTGGTTTTTGATGAGGGCATCTTCGAGAATTTCGTGGAGACCCTCAAAGCCGTGCGCGATACGCGGCTGCCAAGCGATCCGAACAAGAAGGCACTCACGGTGTTTTTGGACGGATTTGCAAACCTCCTGCGTAAACCGCCGCACAAGAAGGACCGGATCATCAAGCCGTGGCTGAACCTCCTGAAAAAGCTGGTTGGGACTGCCGAAAACCGGAAAAAACTTGAACAGGCGCTCGTCTGGGTAGGTGGGGTACTCAAGGACCCGCCTCCGGGTATGAACATCCGGGAACTGGACAACTATATCGGAGACCTGATCGCGTGTGATGAAAAGGGAACGCTGGCGAGGGAGTTTTCCCGGTTCATGGATTCTGACCCGAAGAACGGCGATTTCCGGAACCTGGTTCCCTACATGAACGCCTATCTGTCAGCGAGTTCCAAGCTCGCACTGTCCTTCAACCGGCTGATCGCCCAGTGGCTGGAAAGCGGGGCGATGGTGAACGGCCTTAGATTTATCCAGCAGTGGGTGGATATTGATGCACGCTACAACAACGTGCTCCAGGATTCGCTGGCGATGGTTCTAAGGCCGGATGCCAGGGATAACGCCCCGGCTGATGCCCTTGTATACGGGCTCACCAAGACCATTGTCCCGGCGGTGAAGGAAAACCGCCAGAAGATCCGGAATGTGCTTGCAGCCGAGAACCGGCCGCGGCTCCACAAGCTGATGGCGTATCCGTTCAAGACGATGCAGCTCAACGGAACGACTAGCTACCTGGAGCAGTCCTTGCCAGCGGCCCGCAAACTGTACGCCGCCAAGGAAGGCCGGACCGGCCGGAGTTCCATGAATGCATTTGTCCGCGCTTACCGCGTTCTGGCCGAGCAGAAGGTGTGGTTGGCAGTGATGGATGCTGAAGTGATTGCGGCCGAGAGGGGCTATCTGGACCGCCGCCGGGATCCAAACGTGCTCGAATCCTTTGCGAAGATCATGGACCGCTCGCTGACGAGGTTTAAGGCCGAAGCCGCCGCGGGTCCGGAAATGGACAGTGGCCGTTATGCATCACTGCATGTCGAAATGCCCGGCTGGGACCAGTCTGCCTGGGACCAAGCGGTCAGCGGGGCCCGCTGAACGTCACCAGACGCTAAGATGCTTTTCGACAACCCCGAACAGGCCCGTCACATCGACGGGCCTGTTTCCGTTTCCAGGAGCGCATACAGACCCATTGAACTGGCCGTAAGGCTGGATAAAGTCGCTCCGGATAACCCCAAGATTCAGTTGTTCTTCCCGGGTGCCTAACGGGGTGAACTTTAGTTCCACGGAATCATCCGTCTGGCTACGGATGACCCATGTCTGTCGGCGTGGATCGGCTGGAATCCCGAAATGGACTCCACCGAGAGGGTACATCTGTCCATTGATCCAGAGTCCATTCTCCAGAGAATTCCCAGCAGGATTGTCATAGACCTGTGCGGACAGGTTGAGCCCGATGCGTTCTCCCGACCGGGTGACTCCGGCAAGAGAACACCACTGCCAGCGGGTTTCTCGCATGGCCACCGAGCGGGTCCAGTCCAGTGTGCCCGTGGAGTTGCTGAAATCCAGTATCCGGCTTCCGAATGTCAGCTTCCCCTGCACCGGGAGTCCTGCAGCCTTGTGGGTGTAAGCAGGGCTGCCGTTGGGGAGCGGAAAGAGCAGGGCGAGGGCGGCACCATCATTCAGCTTCAGTTCTCCTGCGATCCGGCCGGACTGCATCGGAAGGTCGACATGGACATTCCAGCCATCATGATAGGTGGCTTTCAGAAGACTCCGGCCTGATTTCCATTCGGTTGTTCCGGAAATGGAACTGGGAGCAAATCGTAGCCCCTTCGCCAATGGTGCCAACTCTGTGTATTCCTGCCGGTCGGCCGGGTTCTGTCGGTCAACTACGTAGGCAAAAACCTTGGCGGCGTATCCGAGATTCACGGCCGCAAAGGCAAAGAACCAGTCCGGGGTGACGAAACTCGAGTAGTGCCATTCCTTGAGCCGGAACCGCCCCATGATCCCTGGCGCAATCACGTTCGGGTCAGCAATGGGTCTATGGTAACGGCCGTATTGATAGTTACCGTGAATAAAAGCGCGTGTCGGGGGAGCTGCCAGCGGATCAGTCATTGAGCCATGGTAGCAGAAGATTCGCTTTCAGGAACCTTCACCACCGTCCATGACCCGGTAACGGATTTTTCGTTCGGCAAGGCGGGCGAGCATTTCCCCTTTGGCCTCGGCAGCCCAGATATCCAGATCAATATCGAAGGGGGTGGTGAGCTCCAGGGTAATGGCTTCCTTGGTCGTAATGGCTCGAACAGCCTTGATGTGCGAGGCGTGGGATCGGTCCAGTCCATCGGCAACACGGAGCAGGGCTGCCAGCCAGATGATTTTCTGCTGATCACCGGTGGAGAGCCCCGCGAGTTCCGGCCGCTTTGGGGTGGGTTCCCCTTTCCGGTGAAAACGGGCGATCTTTGCGACGATATCGAGTTCCCCTGGCGCGTAGCCAGACAGATCCAGATTCCGGATGATGTATTCCGAATGCTTGTGATGGGCACTCATGCTGATGAGCATGCCAATGTCGTGGAAGAAGGCGGTACAGGCGAGCCCTTCGCGTTCCTTTTCGCCGAGGCTATGAAGGTACTTGAGTTGGTAGCACAGATCCAGTGAGAAACCTTGGACACGCTCGGCATGAATCTTGTCGAGTCGATATCGTGCAGCAAGGTCGTTGAAATCGGACCGGTGCTGGCGGGAGAGGTACTGGGAATAGACTGGATGGTTCTCTGCATCCTCGATCATGTCGATCATGAGACCGTCGACGAGGCCTCGTCCCGACACCTTGAACTGCTTCACTTCCAGTTCATGAAGGACGTAGTTCACGATGGAGAATCCGGCGACCGCAATTTCTGCCCGCTGGCGGGTCAGTCCCTCGATCTTGAGCCGGTCGGCGACCTTCAGGCTCCGTATGGCTTCAAGCTGCTGGCGGACGAAGGGCGTCTTGACCGTATAAAGTGTTGACCGGTCCAGCTTTGCACCACCACGGGACATTTTGGCAAGAGCCGTCATGGTTCCCGCGGAGCCTACCACCTCGTCGAAACCAAGCTCTTTGACGCGGCGAAGGGGTCGGCGGAGCTTGTCGTCGATGAAATTGAGAAGGAGTTTGTATTCCTTTTCGGACGGGGGATCAGTCTTCAGAAACAGGTTGGTCAACCGGACAGCGCCGACCTGGGAAGACTCGATATAGTGGCCGCTGCCATTTTCAACGATAGTCATCTCCGTCGAGCCGCCACCGATGTCGACGAGCAGGAATCTGGAGCCGTCTTTCCGAAGAGTTTTGATAATTCCCAGGGAAATGATCCGGGCCTCTTCTGTACCCCGGATAATCTCCACGGTGATACCCGTCTCCCGCCGGATCCGCTCGATTACATCCGAACTGTTCTTGGCCTCCCGGAATGCACTGGTTCCGACACAACGGACGCGGGCGACCGGCTCGCGCTCAATTTCCTTCTTGAAGACTTCCATGGCGCGGATCGCTCGCTCCACGGCCTTGTCAGTGATGAACTCGCCGGTAAACAGGTCGGCGCCGATTCGCACTGATTCCTTGAGCTCGGTCAGGAACCGGTAGCCAGCATCCGGGTCCTTGCGACCAATAACCAGCCGGAACGAGTTGGTGCCACAGTCGATGGCGGCAAATACGCTCACTTGATAAAATATCCCCCGGAAGCCGGATACAACCGGATTGTACCTGAACTTTCAACAACCAGTCGCAAGTGACAAGCATTTCGTCATGTTCGTCACGAAATCGCAACCTCTTTCACTCAGGTTGACTGCTTGCGGGCACGCGGGTGCGCGGAATCATACTGTCGGCGGATATGATCCCGGCTTACATGGGTATATATCTCGGTCGTTGTCAGGTCGGAGTGCCCCAGAAGAGTCTGGAGGGTTCGCAGATCAGCACCTTCGGAAAGCAGGTGCGTCGCAAAGGTATGACGGATCGTGTGGGGTGAGGCGGTGATTCCAGCCGAACGGGACCACTCCTTGATCTGGTGCCAGAACATCTGGCGTGTCATGGCCTTTCCGCGTGCGGTTACGAACAGGGCGTCGGAAGCCTTCCCCTTTAGCAGTTCAGGCCGTCCTTTTTGGAGATAAAGCCCGATTGCTTTGAAGGCGGCATCCCCGACCGGGACGAGCCGTTCCTTGTTCCCTTTCCCCCGCACTCTCAGGATCCTTTCCGTCATATCCAGGGCTCCTGCCGGAAGCCCGACAAGCTCGGAAACGCGTAGGCCGGTTGCATACAAACGTTCTAGCATCGCCAGGTTTCTCAGGTGGCGGGCGAGTTGGGCACCAGTGTGGCCTTCGCCGGAAACCTCCGGGTTCGACGCTTCCGTCAGAAGCTGACCCGCCTGGGAATATCCTAGCGCCTTGGGGAGCGGCTGTGGCAGCTTGGGGGTTGGGACCCTGGCAAAGGGGTCCTTTTCGAGAACCTTCTCCCGGCGCAGGAATCTGAAAAAACCGCGGACGCCAATCTGCCTGCGGAAGACAGACCGTATTTTCAGGCGGTTATCATGCAACTGGTTCAGAAAGCTCGTTGCGAGAGATTCGTCAACTGCCTGGACGTCATTGATCCCACGGTCTGCGGCAAAGGCCAGAAATGTCTTCACATCGTGGGCATAACTCTCCACTGTGTGCGCCGAGAGTCCACGCTCGCTTTTCAGATGCGCGAGATAAAGATCAGCCGCCTGGTCGAGATCCACGGGTGTTCCTGGAGTCCTTCGGGCTCCAATGCCCTCACCCGGCGTTGCTATTTCAGCTGTACGTCCCGCATCGAGCGTTCATTTTTCGGGAGACGCTGAATCTTGAGAATTTCGTCCTTCAGGTACTTGTTGTCGTTATTGCACTTGTCGAGTGCAAACTGGGTTTGGAAGAGTGTCTTTTCCTTTTCGACAAGTTCTGCCTTCAAGGCCTCGTTTTCCTTGATGAGTGCTTCCTTGCCGCAGCCCGTCAGCAGGATGAGAATAAGGGAGGCTCTGAAAAATGTCTGGAAACCCATGTATTTCAACCCCAATACAGTTTCAAAAGGTCACCGTTTTCCCGGTGTCCGACGCCCTAGCCATGTTGCCAGTTTTTAATATGGTGCGCAGCGGCTTTCAACGTCCGATCCCACGGCCGGTGAAGTATTTCTCATAGCAGGGCCGCATGACTGTGAGCTTGCCTGAACCAGCGGCCATGATTAAATAGATGCGATGGCTCTTCTGGAAATACGTACTTATCCGGACCCGGTGCTGGAACGGGTGGCGAAACCCGTCACCGATTTCGGACCGGAACTTCGGGCACTGGCCGAAAACATGCGGGAAACCATGTACGCGGCGCCGGGTGTCGGGCTGGCGGCCCCACAAGTCGGCGAAAGTATTCGCCTGATTGTTCTGGATCCGACGGCGGGCGAAAAGCCGGGGCATTTTATTGCCATTGCGAATCCTGAAATTATTCGTGCAGAAGGGGAGATCGTATTTGAGGAGGGGTGCCTATCCGTGCCGGGCTTTAACGAAGAAGTGGACCGGGCGCAGAGCGTTACCGTTAGAGGTCAGGATCTATCTGGCAAGGAAATTACAGTCGAGGCGCAGGACTTTCTCGCAGTGATTTTCCAGCACGAGATTGATCACCTGGATGGAACCCTGTTTATTGATCATCTTTCGGCGCTCAAGCGTACGATCATCAAGAAGAAGATCCGCAAGCACAAGGCTCCTCCCAGACGCCAGAAGGCAGAAGCCGCAATCTGAGGGTTCAAGTGGCGTCAAAAACAAAGCCCAAGGCAGGTTCGGTCCGGAAAGCCCTTCGATACAAGGTTGTGGAAACCAGCACGGTTACCGATGATCGTCTGCAAGAGGTCCTGAACGAGGTTACTGCCGACGGCTGGCACTTTGATTCCATCCAGTTTGTCCGTACTGACGCGAGCAAGCGTCCCACCATGGCCTTCCTGATCTTCACGAGGGAGGAAGAAGAATCTGTGGGAGATGAGTAGTTTGCCTTCCGCTGATCCGGCCGGAACTCCTGGAACCCGTATACTCTGGGGACTTTTCGCCGGGATTGTTCTGGGCATGGTGCTCAATGCCTGGAGCGACAATCCCGCGCGGACCTGGTTGCTGAACAATGTTCTCTCGCCAGCCGGACAGATATTTCTTCAATCCCTGTTCATGGTGGTGGTCCCGCTTGTTTTTTCATCCCTGACGACGGGGGTGACTAGACTGGGGGAGACTGCGCAGGTCGGCCGAATGGCGGCCCGCTTGGGCGTCTTTTACACACTGACAACCCTGATCGCCATTGCAATCGGGCAGACACTTGTAACCGTTTTCCAGCCGGGCGCGGGGATCTCGCCAGGTCTCGTAGAGCAAGCCCGCCAGGGGTTTTCCGAGCAGGTGGCGGGTTTTGCCGAGAAAAGCGGACAGGTTGGGGAATCGCTGTGGCCGGGAATCATTTCGACGGTCATACCGCGAAACATTCTTTCTGAAATGTCCAAGGGGAACATGCTTTCCGTGATCTTCGTCTCCCTGCTGGGCGGGGCGGCGCTCCTGAGGCTTCCCAGGGAAACGGCCGGGCCGGCGATTGGCATCCTCGAATCGGTGTCGGAAGTCTGCATGATTGTGGTCCGCTGGATCATGCGGATTGCACCCTATGCCGTGGCTGCCCTGATGGCCGGAGCGGTTGCCAGGTTCGGCGTGGCAATGATGGGTAACGTTCTGAAATACCTGCTCGTGGTTGTGGCGGGATTCGCCTGTCAGTTGCTTGTCGTTTATGCGGTTCTGGTAAGGTTCGGCGCAAGGTTGCCGGTTGCGGATTTCTACCGGCGGGCCTTCCCTGCAATCACAACGGCCTTTTCTACCAGCTCCAGCAACGCGACGATCCCGGCGACAATCGATACCCTTGAAAAGGGGTTCGGGGTGCCGAAACCGCTCGCGACCTTCAGTGTGCCGCTCGGTGCAACGGTAAACATGGACGGGACGGCGCTCTTCGAAGTGGTCGCTGCGCTGTTCGTGGCGCAGGTATTTGGAGTCGAACTGACCGCCCAGGCCCATTTGACACTCGTGGTGCTGGTTCTGGTCACTTCAGTCGGGGTCGCCGGAATACCCGGTGGTTCCATACCGATCCTCATGTCGGCGATGGCCTCAATGGGAGTGCCGCCGGAGGGAATTGCTCTGGTACTCGGTGTGGATCGCCTCCTCGATATGGGCCGCACCGCTGTCAACGTGACAGGGGATATGGTTGCTGCTCTCTGGCTGGCTCGGACCGAAGGTGTGAAGCTGGAACCAGCTGATACCAAAACTGTTTTCGCGGGTAAGGGACCGGCGGGCCAGGAGATTGACTCATGAGTCAATCACGCCTAATTCCCCCATCCGGCCGTCATCGGGCCTGAAACCAGACTTTTTGAGGAGATATTACCCATGTCCCGTCTCGTCCAGTTCAAAGAAGAGCATGAGCTCCTGCGCGATTCCTTCCGGAAGTGGCTCGAAAAAGAGGTCTTCCCTCACCACGACCAGTGGGAAAAGCAGGGAATGATCCCGCGGAGTATCTGGAACCGGGCCGGCGAGCAGGGCTTTTTGTGTCCGTTCCTGCCCGAGGAATATGGCGGAGCAAATGCCGACTTCTTGTATTCCGTTGTCATGACGGAAGAGTGCGCCCGTGCCCGCGTAACAGGGATATCTCTTTCTCTGCATAACGATATCGTTGCCCCGTACATCGCGGCGTTCGGAAGCCCCGAGCAGAAGAAGAAATATCTGCCGAAATGTGCGTCAGGCGAGATCGTACTCGCCGTAGCGATGACTGAGCCGAATACCGGCTCGGATCTGGCATCGATCCAGACCACAGCCGTGAGAGATGGTGACCACTACATTATCAACGGCCAGAAGACCTTTATTTCCAGCGGACAGCACTGCGACCTGATTGTGGTGGCGGCCAAGACCAATACGAAGGCCAACCCTCCACATGCGGGCGTTTCGCTGATCCTGGTGGATGCGAATACTCCTGGTTTCAAGCGCGGACGCAAGCTCGAGAAAGTCGGTCTCCATGCCCAGGATACCTCGGAGATGTCATTCGAGGACTGCCGGGTGCCGGTCTCCAACCTGCTTGGCACTGAAGGCGGCGGTTTCTACATCCTCATGAAGGAACTCCAGCAGGAACGTCTCATGGTTGCTGTCGGAGCCCAGGCCGGGGCTGAAGCCGCACTTCGTGAGGCCGTCAGTTACACCCAGGAACGTCAGGTATTCGGCAAGCCGCTTTCCAAGTTCCAGAATACCCAGTTCAAGCTTGCGGAAATGGCAAGCAAGGTGGAAATAGGCCGCACATTCGTTGACAAGCTGATTGTCGATCACATGTCCGGGAAAAATATCGTCAAGGAAGTATCCATGGCGAAGTGGTGGATCACTGACATGCTGTGTGAGGTCGTGGACGATGCTGTGCAAATGCACGGGGGTTACGGCTACATGCTTGAGTACCCGATCGGCAAAATGTACCAGGATTCCCGCGTACAGAGAATCTTTGCCGGTTCGAACGAAATCATGAAGGTGATCATCGCCAAGCAGATGGGCCTGTAGTTCGGGCTGGATTCGTTTTTCGGGTTGAGGAGCCGGGCTGCATATGGGCCCGGCTCTTTTTCATCTTAGAAACTCCAGTCAATCTGAAGGGTTAGCCGGATCTATGGGGTCAATGTGATGTAAAACGTTCTCTTATGGAAAACGAAATCAGCCATTAACCTCTTTACATTACTGGGTTTTTTGGCGAATATCCTTCCTCGGGAATGCCTAAGCAGAAAACACCAAACCGGCCGAATCCTGCCGCATTTGATGACCATCGGGAATATCTGAAGGCCATGGTGGATCATCTGAAGGAATCCCAGTCGGGATTCTCGCACCGTCAGTTCGCACGGCGTGCGGGGTTCAGTACGTCAAGTTTCCTGAAGCTGGTAATAGATGGCAAGCGCAACCTGTCCCAAGAGTCGATCGGACGGTTTGCAAAGGCGCTGGGTCTTGACGCGAAGGAACGTGACGCGTTTGAAGCGCTCGTGATGCTTAACCAGGCATCAAACGACGAGGACCGGAACCGGTATTTCCGCCAGCTCCGGAAGGGGATCAAGGATGTATCCGAAGTC
>CAZSFB010000084.1:0-9544 GCA_964606035.1 uncultured bacterium
GGGCTGCCGGAAACCGGCAGCAAAGGGAACGAGCATCCCGTGCTCGTAACTGCGCCCGCTTGCAAAATCGATCAGGGAAACAGCGACAAAACCCAGATAGTCCAGATCCGCATAGGTCACGGAAAGAGCACAGTCGGTGCTTGTAACGGCCCAATAGTCCCAGCGCTTTTTGCGTCCTGCATTGCCAGAAAGATTGCACCGGTGAAGCGGGTGACGCGACCAGCCGGCTGCGGCAGGATTCAGACGCCCGTCGGCCAGGCATTCATCCACAGGAGCTGTCAGTTCTCTCTCGGCCGTCAAAAAGGAGTTGCTCATTCCAGAGACTTAATCCCGGCCAGTATCAACGGCAATTTCCCTCAATTTTTTTGAGCCGAAGTTCTTCATCAGCCACCTGTGCGCGGTAAGGATTCCTGGCTTCCACCTCCGCACGAAGACCGGTCAGCATGTCTTTCATGCCCCCCCGTGCGGAAATGTAGTAGCATCCGCCATCTTCTGTTTTAGAAGAGCTGCCGCAACTGCGCGTCAACTCCTCATTTACCCATTGGTCAGCTTTGGCCTTCAGATCCCTGATCCTTGCATTCTGCTCGGCGATTTCCCGGTCACATCGTTTTCGCTTTGCCTCGACAGCTGACGAGGCTTCCGGAGCTCCAGTCCGGGAACCCACCGGTGCAGTTGCAGGTGCCACCAGGGGTTCGGAAGCCTGTTGAAGACGGTATCCCGAGCCGCCACCGGATTTTTCCTCGATCTGGTCCTTGTATTCCGGAGGGACTTTTGCGGGAGAATCAACAATATGGGTCATCCCCCACTTGTCCTGATACTTATACACTTTTGCTGCCACTGGGCCGGCAGTCACCATTCCTGCTATCAGGGTCAAAACAACGATCGGACGTACCACGGAAATCATCGCCTAGCCCTCTTTCCGAAATTGCTTCCATTATAAATCGGCCGATATCCGGCGGAAAGCACATATTTTTCATGAATGCTGTTCTTCATGCTAGTGAGCAGCGCATGGGTTCCATCAGTTACCGTAGTGCCGAGATGGCCGATGTCGGCAGAATTTTCGATCTGATTCTTGAACTCGCTCGTTTTGAGAAGCTGGAGCACCAGTTTACCGGCTCCCGTCTTGAACTTGCGGAAGCTCTTTTTGGTGAACTCCCCGCAGCGCAGGCCATTGTTGCCGTAGAAGAATCAGCTGGCGTTGTCGGTTACGCCATTTTCTTCGAGACGTTCAGCACGTTCCGGACCCGCCGTGGCCTTTGGCTTGAGGACCTGTACGTGACACCTGCTCATCGGGGGGTGGGAATCGGAAGGCAACTGCTTGAGCTCGTCGCCCGGATCGCTGCCCAGCATGGCTGCTACCGCTTTGAATGGTCTGTATTGGACTGGAATTCACGCGCGCAGGACCTGTACCGCTCCTTTGGGGCCGAAATACTTCCGGACTGGCGGATCTGCAGGGTCGAGGGAGATGCTCTGAAGAAGTTTGAGACGGCTCGCTAGGTCAGGGTTCCTTTTTTGACGTGACGCCAAGCCTTTCTTTCAGACCCTTTTCGCGCTCCCGGAACAGAATTTCGGAAAATCCGATTTCCCGCGCCACAATCTCCCCTGCCGAATTGATCCTGAACAATGTTGGAAGGCGCCCGTCGAGTCCCCAGGCAGATGCAAGCTTTCCGGCCTCATCCTCGATAACCGGAAAACTAATCTTCATCATTTTCAGATAATCAGGAAGTCCCGTGGCCCAGGCCATGTCTGGATTCATGGATTCCTCGTTCACCGTCACCAGCTCGAAACCGTTGCCACGAAGCTCTTTCCAGAGTTTTTCCAGCTCCGGAAGCTCAAAGGCGCAGGGAGCGCACCAGGTTGCCCAGAACAGCACCCAGGTTTCCTTCGGCTTCTTCTCCTGAAGCAGGCGGGAAAGATCCACCTTTCCACCTCCCACCAGCCGTCCTTTCAGTTCGGGAGCCGGTCTTATGGCCTCCGGCGAACCAGAAACGGACCCCGCAGCCAAAAATACTATCAGCGTACCTGTCACGAGATAGATCTGTGCCGTTCGTCCGAAATGCATCATTGCAAGCTTCCTTTCCGATAAATCCTAGTCTTTTCATCAGGATGAGCCGGTTTCACCCCTCCAGCCAAGGCGAACCCTGTACCAATGAACTGACATCGGCCGGCAACAAACAGGGCAATCCTCAATGACCACCTGATCGTCGCCTCCACCCGGGTCAACTGCAAGCCAGATCCGTTCACCGCAATGGGGACAATGTAGTGCCTTGTCCCCCTGTGGATCCTCCGCCAGGTCATCACCGTCATATAGTCCCATATCAGCCTGATTATACGCAATTTTGTCTCCCGGGGGACAACCAGCTACGTAACATCCGTCATGACGGGCCATTCCGACATCCTGGCAGAAATTGACCGCCTGCTCGAAGCCGACATCGAACTTCAGCGCCGGAAAGTATTCCGGATTGCGCGATCACTGGTTCCAACAATTACTGAAGATGACGTGGCCCAGCCTCATGACTTCGAGGAGCTCCGGGCAAGTGAGCAGTTCAATTTCGAGGACGGGTATCTTTCCGGCCTGATGGGTGCCCAGATCGCAATCCGGGCACGTATCGCTTCCCGGTACCGCTAGTTAACGCAGAAGCAAAAGAGGACGACTTCAATGCAGCCGATTATTCTCCATCAGTTTCAGATCTCTCCCTACTGCGAGAAAGTCCGCAAGGTTCTTGATTACAAGGGACTTCCCTATGTCCGGCAGGAAGCGCCCATGGAAGCCCGGCCCGAACTCAAAAAACGCACCGGGCGGACGAAGGTTCCGGTAATCCAGGTGGAAAACGAATGGATTACCGACTCTACCGCCATTTGCGAGTGGCTGGACAGCAAATTTCCGGAAAAGCCGGTCCACCCTTCCAGCCCGAAAGACCGGGCAATAAATGCACTGCTTGAGGACTGGGCCGACGAAGCCCTTTCGTCAACCCTTCAGCCTTTCAAGTGGTGTCAGGGTGACAATGCCAGCCATCTGATGAAGAAAAACGCGAAGCGCTATCCGGATACTCTCCGCTACCGCGCCCTGATGTTTGCCGGAGAAAAACTGCTCGTGAGACAGATGAAGCAGCAACTGGGTTCCCGCGGGTGGAAAGCCAATCTTGAGCTTTTCGAGTATCAGCTGGACCGGCTGGATGAACTGCTGGCGGATGGACCCTTCATTTTCGGCCCGGCACCCATGTCGGCTGATTTTGCTGTTTATGGGCTGATCAAGCTTTTCGAAGGTCTCAATGGTTTTGATTATATAGAGCGTCGGAAAAATGTCATGCGCATGATCCGGGAGATCGACCGGATACCATCCACTTGCAAAGACTGAACTTGAACCTGTTCGGTTGTTGAAAGAAGACGGCGCCGGAAAGGCGCCGTCTTCTTTCAAGCCTTATGAATATCAGAAGCCAGGTCCGATTTCCTTGAAGGGAACCTCTTCCGGAACCAGGTCCTGACCTTCACGATCCTTCTCCTCAAGTTTTGGAGCCTCTTCAGGTTTCAGCTCCATGTCCGGCCTGAGCGGCTTGCCAGCATCCATGGCAGCTGCACGGTCGGTCCACTCCTGAAGGCATCTGCCTATCTCGGGATAAACATCTTCCGGTGCATAGTCATTGAGCAGGAAGCCAAGGTGGCCATAGTTGTCATTATGACCATTCACCTTGCCGAAATTAAAAACCTTGCGCAGCCCTGGTTCGATGGATTCCGACGCTGCAATCACGGTCTCCGGCTCAACAAAGTTGTCACGCCATCCCGTCATCATGCAGACAGGTGATTTGATAAGATTGAGATCTTCCAGGTACCGGAATGATCCGTCCTCGGTTCCGTATACGCGTTCTTCCTGAAGCCAGAGTGCCATCTGCCGTAGGATGTCCACCCGGACATTCTCTATGCCGTGATCCAGAAACCGCTCGACCCGGTTCTTGTTCAGGAAAAAGTCATTGAAAAACAGCGCCCCCAGCAGCGTGTCGGTGTTCTTGGGGAACGGAGCAGGAAGATAGTACGCATGCCGCGTGGTCACTTCCACGAGATCCCGGTTCTGAAAAAGCTTGTCCCGGTTGTTGAAAAGCGCGAGGAGCGTATCATTGGGATGGGAGTATAGCAGTGGCGCTCCAAGGGTTACTGCACCCGCCACCATCCGGCTGTACCGTTCATCTTCCATCACTCCATAGACGAGTGTGCCTCCGGTCGAATGGCCCACCAGAAGCACCTTGTCGATTTCGAACTGCTGGGTGGCGAAGTTCATCGCCGCCTGAATATCCCGGATGTAGTCCTCGAAAACCCAGGACGTCTTCGTCGACGGGGCGGCCAGATCCACTGATGAAAGCCCATGACCGCGAAGCTCAACGATATAGGTCGGATAGCCCCTTGAGGCGAGATAGCGCGCAAGTGAATGATTCCGCCCGAAATCAAAGATGTACCGGTTCATGCCCTCCCCATGAACAAGAATAACCGGGTAGAGTTTCTCAGCGGTGGTGGCTTCGTAGTACTGCAGTGCAATCTGCCACCCGTCGTCGGTCTTCACCCGATACAGTACGCCGTCGCCATAGCGGCGTGCTTTCAGGCCAATGCGGCGCTCGGCTTCAGTCAACGGCACGGAAGTCTCGTCACCATACTTCTGGCGAGGATCCGGAACTTCAAACGGAAGATCGTCCGGCCCCGGCTGATATCCCATATCGGGCTGCTGTTCGGCGGGGGGCGTACCCTGCCCCTGGGAGTCGGGTTCCACGCCAGATGGCGAGGGCACAGTCCCGGATTCGCCTTCGATCATTTCTTGTCCCGAAGACGGTGGCAACTCTTCCAGAGGGAAGGGGTCTGCACCCAGGTTCGGATCGTCCTGGGCGAACGCCGGGCCGCTTGAATATGCGACCATCAGAATCGCGGCGATCAGCAAGTGGTTGCGCATCAGAACCGCCCCCATGCCTGAACACCTGGTGTGCGGGCTTCTATCCACTCAAAGACAACCGGAAACACTTCGTCGTAGGCACCATCCCCCAGAAGAAGTCCCAGATGACTATAATCGTGGATGTATCCGTAATCCTTGCCGAACACGAGAAGTGCCCGGTCTGAAACTGTCAATGACCGGAATCCGTAATTGACCGCACCCACCGGTGCCACACGGTCCTTTGACCCCGCAATAATCAGCGTGGGAACCCGCACGAGGCCGAGCTTGACCCGATAGCTCAACTGAAGATCGGCAGAGAGGAAATCCTCCTGCTCAACCCACTGAAGTACCTGCTGCACGATTTTCGGTGAAACATTGTCGACGGCAGTAAGTCCAAGCCGCCGGATTACCGGGGTCTTTACGAATGAACCATCAACATAAAGCTCTCTGAACAGCGCCAGCTTGTCTTCCTTTTCCAGGGCGAAAAGCATGACCAGCGGGTCTTCCTTGCCCATTTCCCGGCCCGTACGGACAACCTTTGACACCGACTCATTGAATTCGGAAAGAAATGCCGGCGGCGCAAAGAGAACGGCATTGGCAACCTCGTCGAAGAAATTCTCGAGCTCCAGATACCCGTATATCGCCAGCGAGCCCATGCCATGGCCTACAAGGGTCACCTGCCGCGAACGGGTCTTTCCCTGGACAAAACTGATGGCCGCTGGAATGTCCTTGTGAACGTAATCGTCGAAGGTCCAGTCCCAGCCTTCTTCGTTGTACCATTCCGGCTTGGTCGAATCCCCATGTCCGCGCAGGTCAAGAAGCCAGATATCAAAGCCGTAACGGGAGAAAAAGTGGATGATCGACCGCTCACCCGCCACTGTCCAGAAGTTGCGGTTAAACCCTTCTGAATGAACAAAAATCAGCGGGGGAATGTTCGGATTGATCTGATTGGGAGTAATCCTCTCAAGCGAAAGGATTTTGCCGTCCGTGGTCTGAGTAAACAGTACGTCCGGTTTTCTGGAGACATTCGGAAGAAACCGCTCAAGCCGCAGGTTCGGATTGAAGGCGCGGCCCTGGCAACCCCCAACAAGCCCCAGCATGCCGGCCACCACAGCCATCAGCATCACAGACTGGCAGCGACGGATCTTCACGCTCAGTGGTTCTCCAGCCAGGTAAAGATATTGGGAAACACCTCGGTCATCACACGGTCACCAGTAACCAGATCGATGTGACCGTAATCCACCGCATAGCCATTCGCTGTGCCGAAAATCTCGAGTTCCTTGTCCTTCACACCAATCTTGTCAAAGGTCATCTTGGCCGCCCGGGGTGGTGCGACCGCATCCAGCTTTCCAGTCCCCACGTAGCAGGGGACATCGATCTGCTGCAGCAGGTCCTCATAGTTGAGACTCTTGTCCGCGGAGCGGAACTGGCCACTCTCAACCCAATCCGTAACCTGTTCAAGCAGCGAAGCAGGGAAGTTTGACACCGCATTGTAAGCAAACATTGAAAGCGCCCTGGGATTAATGGCTTCGGTATTCCACATGAGAGCGTCAAAACAGGTATCCGTCCAGCCGATGTTGTTCGCGTTGCCCTTGGCGATCAGCTCCCCGTAGATCTTCGGGGTGATCATCACCATTCCCTTGACCTTCATCAGGAAGTCGATGGCGGCGTTGCGGTCGCGCATTCCAGCGGCCCCGGAGAGTGCAATCAGGTTCTTGACGCCGCCACCATCCGGATTTGTCCCTAGATAGGCATACCCGAGCATTGCTCCCAGGCTATGGCCCACATAAGTGACATGTTCGCGCTGGGTGGAGAATCGCACGTAATTGATGAGCGCGGGCAGGTCCACCTTGAGAAAAGTATCGAAATTGTAGTCAGGTTTGCGGTCCGTGAATGCGGACGAACCGTCGCTCTCTCCCGAACCTCTCAGTTCCGCGATCCAGACATCATAACCACGTTCGAACAGGAAAGTCGCGAACGAACGGTCGCCGGCAAGCGACCAGGTAAACCGGTTGGCAGCAAATCCATGCACCAAGAGCACCGGCTCCTTTTCAACCGACAGCTGTTCAGGCTTGTAACGGTGCAGGGCCAGCTTCCAGCCGTCCGGCGTATCGGTATAGTGCTGCTCATTTGCGCGGGATACCGCCTTGATCCAGAAACAGCCGCTATTCAGCACAACGCAGGCCAGAGCGAAAAGAATCGCTGCAAAGCGACTGCTTCTTTCCCTGTGATCGTTGTAGTTGCGGTGGATCATCACCCTCCCAAACCGGCCCCCAAATGGATAACCTGGCCGATCCGTCCACGACCGGGAGAGTTCCCGCCGTATACCCAGATGCCGGAAAAATCCGCTGGCACAGGCCAGCCGAACCTAAACTGTCCATCATGGCCCGCGCAACGCAACCGGACAGCCATTTCAGAAGCCGTTACAGTCCTGAAACTAGCATTCGTACTGGCTGGCAGTCCGTAAAGGATTGTAAGTCGCCGGAATTGTTCCGAAAGGAGGCAAAACACCTTGTGAAGTAGATGGTAAACGCAAAATGGGGCTTGGGGCCCCATTTTTCAGCCTTGATCCTGCCCGTCAGTCCCGGATGTTCCATTTCTGCCGGAAAAATTCGGCCGTGCGGCGAACACCTTCCTCAAACGGAACCGTCGTCTTCCAGCCAAGCTCTTTCTGGGCCTTTGCCGGGGACACTTCCTTGCCGCCGTAATCACCCGGACGTTCCGGGGTATGGACGATTTCAATCTTGCGCCCCGATGCCTTGATCACCGCCTCAGCGACCTGCTTGACGGTGATCTTTTCGGGACCTTCAAGGTTATAAACCTGGCCCGCAGCCTCGTCCTTCATGGCCAGAACGTGGGCCTGGGCCATGTCCGTCACATACAGGAAGTTCCGGAACTGTTCGCCTTTGCCCGACACGGTCAACGGCTCGTTGTTGAATGCTTTCTTCAGGAAAATCGGGATGAGGAGTTCCTCCCGCATACGGGGACCATAAGGAATTCCGTAACGGAAGACAGTCGTCTGAACGTTAAAGAGCTGCTGGTAATTGTGGCACAGCATCTCCGCAGCCATCTTGGTGGAGGTATAAATATGCCCCGCTTCCGCCAGATAAAATGGAGACTCCTCCGTAATCGGCTGGGGGGCCTTGGAACCTGCATACACCCAGACAGTGCTGGCGAGATAAACCCGCTTTGCCTGATTGATCCGCGCTGCTTCGAGGATATTAACGGTACCCTGGACGTTCAGTGCGGTTGTATAAACCGGATACTTGAACGCGTAATTCACATTTGAAACCGCCGCGAGGTGATAGACGTGTTCGCAACCCTTGGTTGCGGAAATCATTGAGGAAAGATCAAGGAGATCCACATCCTCAAAACCGACGTCGCTACGGTGCGGGCGAACCCGGTGATCCACCACCACGACCTCGTGTCCGGCATCTTTCAGTGCATCCACCACATGAGAGCCGATAAAACCGCTACCACCGGTCACTGCGCATTTCGCCATGATTGTATGGATCCTCGCTTGCCTGAAATTAAAAGTTGCCGGCTGCCCGGCTGGCCGCGCCTGTAGCGGGGTAAAGGCCAGTGAGTCAAGGAACTGTACTGACCATCAACTGACTCGAGAGTTAGTGAAATCGGGGAGTTATACCTTACCCTTGACGCTGCGCTGGTTGGAAAAAGTCGGTTTCTGCCGCTTCGCTGGAGACGCAGAGAGCTCTTCAAAAACAAGCTGGCAGAACGGATCGCCTTCCCGAAGCCAGATCTCAAAAGGTCCGTGGTTCAGTATCTCAAGAGTAATCCTTCCGTGGGTATCCGCATGAATGGTCGGGGCCGTCATGTGAACCGAGATTCCAAGCCGGGCGAGGGAACTTCGTCCTTCAATCCGGGCGGCCAGCCGGCTCCTGGAAGGTATCTCCAGTCTTTCCCTTGTAAGGGCCAGACAGAACATCCCCGGCTTCAGCTTCCAGCGGCCGTGCGAATCAGGCTTCAAAGTTTTCAGACCTTCACGCGCCAGACGGGCAAAACTGAAATCATCGAGCTGAATGACCCGCCCCTGAACCGATTTTTTCCAGACATGCACACCGCCACCAAAAGTGAGATCCACAGAACTGGTCTGGAATGCGGATTCCGGCGGCTCCGGCTCAATCCGGATTCGCCCTGACTTGAGTGCCTGGCGGATATCCTGATCAGAAAGAATCATGGCGATTCCTTTCGGGCTACGCCCGAAAGTGCCCGGGTACGGAGCCGAACCGGGTTTCTGAGCCTCTCAAACTCCCGGGCGATTTCCCGCTTGAGCGAATCCGTGCGGGCCTTGCCGTAGCGGCTCGCCAGTTCCTCAAGAGTTGCGAAGTCTTCCCGGTTCCGCGGCGAGCGGAGCACCTGCTGAATCCATGCCTTCTCACCACTCCATAGTGGCTGAAAGCCAACGAGCCCCTGAACCTCCAGATGACGTTCAGGGTCCAGCGCCCGCGCCCAGTGCTGTCCTTCACCACCCGTCAGAAGGAAATCCCCAAGTGTAGGATATTCAAGACACAGCTGCTGGATCAGCACAGATGCATCCAGCTCATTACCCTTGGCCTTTTCAAGCAGCCCCCGGCCGAGACGGGCTAGCGGATGATTACCCATTCCATCATA
>CAZSFB010000085.1:0-9327 GCA_964606035.1 uncultured bacterium
GAAGGACCGGATCAGCGGAGCGCGTTCGAAATAGGCCACGCTGGCGCGGGCAAGGGTTTCCTGCGCACACAGGTAGGGAAGCAGACCCAGGAACAAGGCGGAGACATATCCCGTGAAACCGCCACCACCGAAACGGACATCCAGGATCCCGAAAAAAACTCCCGTCATGAAGGCGAGATACAGTAGTGGCTGGGCAATGACCCATACCCTGGCAGCCGCACTCCCGCCGTAACGTACCTTCAGGTCCGTCAGCACCAGAGTCCCGTATATTCTGGTCTCGTGGTTCACGGCCGTCGCCCTTCCCCACCAGCAGGCACCACGTTCCATTCAAATGGAACCGTAACGACACCTGCCCGGTGGTCCGGACTTCCCTCGCTGTTGTTCACCGAAAAAATGCGTCGGCAGGTTTCATGGTTGAAAAATCCTACGACCAATCCCTTCGGTATCACGGCCACATTCAGACTGTATTCACCGGTTGTGAACGGAAGGGCAGGGCACCAGCCTGTTACATTCCACCGGCCGGGACTGCCGGAGCGAACCGGACACCGGGACTGCGAGATCATCAGTCCATCATTCCGGTACAGGTAGAAAAACAGATCCAGTTCCGGAACGCGGCCCTCAGACAGTATCTCCAGCTCAATCCCAAGGGGTCCCCCCGTTGCGAACTCCCGCGACTCGACCCCTCGTCCATCCAGAAGCCTGAGACCGTGTATTTTCACGGGAAGTTCAGCCGCCGAATGATGCACCCAGCCGGAGGTCGCTCCAAAAGCCAGTTCCGGCAGGTCTCTTCGGTCACCTGCTGACCGCTGGTAGGCATCAATCACTCCGGCACTGGGACCATCGGCCCGGATCCTTCCATGATCCAGCCAGAGGGTACGGCGGCAGAGATGTTCCACACGGTACAGGTCATGCGAGGCAAAAACGACCGATGCACCTCGCTCCATGACTTCCAGAATCCGGCGGTTGCAACGGATCTGGAACTCCTCGTCCCCCACCAGGAGCACTTCATCGAGAAGCAGAAGTTCCCCAACATACGCTGTCGCCGCCGAGAAGCCGAGCCGAAGGACCATGCCCTGTGAGTATGTGGAAAGCGGACGGTCCAGTTTTTCCCCGAGACCGCTGAATGCCGCCGCATCCTCCTGAACCTGTTCAAGGCGGTCACCGGGAACGCCCTGTAACAGAAGTGCGAGCTTCAGGTTTTCCCGGCCGCTCAGGACAGCAGAAAAAGGTGCGGTCAGTTCCAGAACGGATGTTACCCGGCCGCCAGTAGCGATTTTCCCTGTGGAGGGAGACAGCACTCCCGCAGCAAGACGCAGGAGTGTGGTTTTCCCCGCACCATTAGGACCTACGAGGCCCAGGGATTCTCCCGCCGGCAGGTTAAATGAGACCTCCGATAATGCCCACGTTCCATTGCCTGCGCTGGACGGCCCCGTCGGGAGCCGTCCTCGTCCAAACCATTTCGACAGGCCTTCGGCCTTCAGCGCCGCCCTCATTGTCCCTTATGATCCGGACCCTTTACCGGCTCTCCGTCCCTAAAGCCCCTTGGAATTACCCAGTCCGGGACCTTCAGGCTCAGCCGGTCAACCTGGCGAGCGACCCGGTGAATCAGGTGATAGAGTGCCGACTGGCGCATGTCCCTCAAGTCTGTCTTCAGGCCCTCTATCTCCCGGTTGAGATGCGAAATAACCCGCTCGAACCGGCCCGTACTCTCCGCCTCCAAAGCAGAGAGCGGCGAAAGCGCCGTCACGGCCGTTGTAGAACCCAGCTTGCGCATGGAAGCGATCGCCGCCCATCCCCGGTGCTCCAGCTCTGGCAACCGGAGAGAAATTTCGTCATGACCGAACGGAAGCACCGTCGCTCCGGCATAGGTGACCAGCCGGAACAGCCGCACATGCGGGAAATGCTGCCGCATGAGCCCCAGAAACCGGCCGTGTGTGAACCGGTTCCGGTGATAGGGATTGGCTGCCGCCAGCAGTTCATCATTGGGAACACTCGCGATCACCACCCCGTCAAGCCGGACCACGCGGCGGCTTTCGGCGACCGCTGCATCCGGCTGCTCCAGATGCTCCAGCGTCTCCAGCACCGTCACGACATCGAAAGACCGATCAGCGAACGGAAGGGTTTCAGCCCGTCCATGAACCAGATGGAGATCTGGAGCATCCCCGAGCCGTTCTTTTGCGCGGGTGACAGCATCGGCTGACGTGTCAATTCCGAACCGCTCCAAAGCCCCCGCCATTCCTGCGAGTTCCAGCAGAAGACCTTCGCCACAACCCACGTCCAAAAGCCTGCGACCACCCAGCAGGGGCAGCACAAAACGGTAACGAGCCTCATGCTCCAGCGCGAGCTGTGTGCGTCTCGTTAACTCCTGCGCGGTGATTCGCTCAGGCACGGCATGCTCGTCAGTTTCGGCTCCCACAGAACCGATTATAACGGAAACAGAAAGGGAAAATACGGGGGCCGGATCACAGCTGGGACGGATTACTTCCGGAGCTCAACACCAAGAAGTCCGGCACAGGTCCGGGAAATCTCCGTGGTATTGGAAGGCTTTCGGAGAAACTGGTTTGCGCCTTCCTTGACCGCCACCATTTTCAAGTCGATCGCGGAGTAAAACAGGATCGGCATATCCTTGCCGTTCGGAATGGACCGGACCCGTTTCAGGGTTTCCAGTCCGTCAATCTGGGGCATCAGGTGATCCAGAACCATCAGGTCGAACTTTTCCTTGCCGAGCAGTTCAAGAGCGTCGATACCGGATGGCACAGTAGTTACGGTCACATCCAGCATGCGTTCGAGTGTCGTCTTGAGGAGCCGGGACAGGTTCGGATCATCGTCACAAACCATCACACGTTTAGACAATTTAAAAAACTCCTCGTCCGTCCCATCCCGGAACGGCGCGGCCCTGATCAGATCCGGCGGCGGATTTCGTCGGCGAATTCGGCCCGTTTGAATTGTGCGGTGGTCAGAAAGTGGGATAGTCCAAGCCTGAAATCGTTTTCCTGACCCGTCGCCCGGTATCGCCGGTCGAGGACATCCAGACGGACGGACCAGTCTTCGGGAGTCCACGAAAGCTCATGGGCCTGGATCAGGGCCTGGATCACCGGGGGGTTTTTCTTTGGAGACGGCATGAATACACCAATCCACAATCAGGACGTCACAAGCGATAACGCCGCGCCTTTCTTAGCGTCTCTACCCCGGCTCGGCAAGACGGGGAAAAACAGGGAGTCCCATTGTCGATGTTATTTCATCAGGCGGTGACCCACCTCGTTTTCATCCAGAAATGAAAGGAAAAAGATCCGGCCCCCGTCTGGCCCCATAAGCTGCAACCTGCCGTCCTGCTCGCCGTGAAGGGTTATCCGCGTTCCTGCACCCAGCCAAAACCGCGATCCCTCACCCAACAAATCTCCTAAAGCGAGCAAAATCCGGTCGGACTTTCGCGCCGTAAGGCGCCGGGCTTCCCCTTCGAGTTGCTCTACCCGGAGCGGTCCCCGGACCCGTATGGATTCGAACGGAACTCCCGTCATAATAGGGGGAGAATGTACCGGCCGGGTGGAAGCCGCAACCCTCCCCCGGCTGGAGGGCGCGATGTCCGATGTGAGTTCTATTCGCCAGCAGAAACGGCGCGTTGCCAGGGTGATCACCTTTGGTGCCGTCCTGACCGTATTCGCAGTGATGCTGACCGTTGGCTGGAACATCCTCATGGTCCGGGATTACCTGCACCTGAGGCAGCTCAAGGAGAGAATCGGCGCGTCCCACTGGGTGCTGCTCGGATTCGGGTCGCTGTTTTTTGCCCTGATCATCGTCGGCCTGATCCTTTTTATCATCCGCCTGGTGGGCGAAATCCGCCAGAACGAACGACAGCAGACCTTCATTGACTCGATTACACATGAGCTGAAGACACCGATCGCATCCCTGTCTCTTTACCTAGATACCCTCCAGATGCGCGAACTGGATCCACAACTCCGCTCTGAGTTCTACAGCACGATGCAGAACGAGCTTGAACGTCTGAACCGGGTCATCGAAGAGGTGCTCCAGGTACAGACCATTGACGGTACAGACCGCCGGGACCGGTTCCAGCCCGTAAATCTTTCCGAGATCATTGACGAATGCGTTGCTGACGTCCGGGAACGTCATCAACTGACCCCCGAGCAATGTACCTGGAACGGGACTCCAGATGTTCTGGTGTCCGGAGAATCCGAACTGCTCAGGATAGTATTCCGGAATCTGCTGGATAATGCCGTAAAATACAGCGGCGAACGGATCCGGATCGAAGTTTCAGCGGACCGTCCAGATCCGAAACACGTGCTGCTTACTGTCCGGGACGAGGGGGTCGGGGTCCCGCACTATGCACTGGACCGGATTTTTGACCGCTTTTACCGGGCACCCAATGACGATGTCCGCCGCCGCTCGGGGTCCGGGCTTGGGCTTTACCTTGCGGCCCGGAGCGTTCATCTGCACCGGGGGAAGATTGAAGCCGAGTCCGGTGGCGAGGGCCACGGAACGACCTTCCGCGTATCGCTGCCGGTGATCACTGAGCCCACCACCATTACCGCTAGGGTCCCGGAGATGCCTCATGCCTAGACTGCTCCTTGTAGAAGATGATGCAGCGCTCGCACGCGGGCTGCAATTTAATCTCGACCAGGAGGGTTTCGAGGTCATCCATGTGGACAACGGCCGTGAGGCAAGCGAGCGGGTCCAGAATGAAAAATTTGATCTGGTAGTGCTCGACGACATGCTGCCGGGAATGGAGGGCACCGAGGTTGTCCGCCACATGCGGAAGGCGGACAACTATACGCCTGTACTCATGCTGACTGCCCGGTCCCAGCCTGAAGACCAGGCCAATGGCCTTGAGGCCGGAGCGGACGATTACCTGACCAAGCCATTCAACTTTAAGGTCCTTCTGGCACACCTTCAGGGACTGCTCCGTCGGCAAGAGTGGCTGAAGGGCCGAACTGGTGACCAGCGACCATCCCGGATCACGATGGGTGCCGCTGAGATCGATTTCAGCCGCTACGAACTCACCCGTGGGAACGAGCAGCAGGTACTGACGCCGAAGGAAGCGATGCTGCTCCGCATTTTCGCGGACAATCCCGGCCGCCTGGTTCCAAGGGCGGAACTGCTCGAAAAGGTCTGGGACCTCAAACCCGACACCAACACCCGCACAGCGGATGCATTCATCGTACGGCTCCGGCGTTTCATCGAACCCGACCCCGCCAATCCACGGCATCTGGTGACCGTCCGGGGCTTGGGCTACCGGTACGATCCGGCTGGCGACGGGGAACCGTCGCCGTAATCCGGGCCATGTGATAGGTTCCCGCTACCCCGGTCTTCACCGTCAGCGAAAGGTGGCTTCCAATGAGCCAGCGCCCTACCCCCGTTCCGCCGGAAAAAATGTCCCTCTGGCGGAGGGTCGCCCTCCACGTGTGGGAGGAGCCTACCTCCCCGACCATCTGCGCAACCCGGGATTACGACGTCGAGAACGCCCTGAAATTTCTCGATACCTTCAATGCAGGACATCAGACCCACCTCACGATGACCGGCCTTCTCATCAAGGCCGCTGCGCTCTCCCTCCGGAAGTTTCCGGAACTGAACCGGCGGATCGTCGGCAAGAAGCTTTATGATCTGCCGACGATAGATATTGCAGCACCGGTGAATGTCGGCGGCAAGGGTGAAACGGCAATGATCGTCATCCATGATGCCGACAAGAAGTCGCTTGAGGAGATTGCCCTGGACCTGAAGGGCCGGGTGAAGGCGACGAAGGAATCGAGCGGGAAGTTCGAGGCGACCGGAGACCTGGGAAAACTGCTGGATGCCATTCCGCCCTTTGCCCTGAATACCATCGTGAAGGCCGCAAAATATGCCATGAGCAACTTCAACTTCGCGGAAATACTGCCCGACATCGAGGTAAGTCCCGGCAGTTTCTCTGTGAGCTCCCTCGGCATGAATGAGTCAGCCACCTTCAGCGGACTCGCTCTCATGCCGCCGCCGGGGGTGGGCATTGTTGGCTCAATGGTCATCGGAAGGGTAGAAAAGAAGCCGGTCGTGGAAAACGATACTATCGTCGTCCGCCACCGTCTCCCGTTGATGGCATTCTTCGATCACAGGGCGGTTGACGGCTGGAAGATCACCCGGTACGGCCAGTACTGGCAGGATTTCCTGAACGACCCTGCCAGCCACCTCAAGCAGTAGGCAGATCAGCCCGCCTTCGGGGCATCGTTGGCAGCACAGCAGGAATCGCCTGCTCTGCAGGTGGAGATGCCAAAGGGCAGATAGGCGGGGCACCATCCTGTAGCGGACGTCAGCAGTGGAATGATTCCGATGGCACCCCACCAGGACTGGAAATAAAGACCCGCGGCAATGATTCCCAACCCCGCCACTGAACGGGCGACCCTGTCGGCGCCTCCAACATTCTTCTTCATCGTAATCTCCTGTCCGGCAACATCCGGAATACAGTCATCTTGCCCTTGCCCTGCACTTGAGGGAAATGACCCGGATCATCCCCGAAGGTGAAATAAAAACGGCCCGGGATCACCGGGCCGTTTCGTTCTTTTCCGGTTCCCTTGTGGGGAACCGGAAATCAGTCTGTTATCAGTGGCCGCCCGCGATAAACAGGGGGGCCAGCACGAGGGTCAGTGTCGCCAGCAGCTTGATGAGCACGTGGAGCGACGGGCCCGCTGTGTCCTTGAAGGGGTCGCCAACGGTGTCACCAACCACAGCAGCCTTATGCTGGTCGGAGCCCTTGCCGCCCGCACCCTTGCCGAGTTCGATGAACTTCTTGGCATTGTCCCAGGCACCGCCTGCGTTGTTGAGGAAGGTCGCCATCAGGATGCCGCTGATCGTGGCCGACATCAGGAAACCTGCCACTGCCTTCGCGCCGAGCTCCGGATCATTCTCCGGGGCAAGCATGCGGAAGATAAGGCCCACAAGAACAACCGACACCACAACCACGAGGCCAGGGGCGACCATCTTGCGAAGAGCGTCCTTCGTAACAATGTCGACCACTGCGCCGTAATCAGGTTCCTGGGTGCCCTCCATGATGCCCGGCCGGGCCTTGAACTGCTCGCGGACGGCGGTGATAACCGACTGGGCGGCAGTACCCACCGCACGGATGCAGAGTGAAGTGAAATAGAAGACCACCATCGCACCGAGCAGTGCGGCAATGAAAACTTCTGGCTTCACAAGGTCCACACTTACATAAGTGGTCGCTTGGGTGAAGTTCTTGATCTCGTCCAGATAAGCCGAGAACAGGAGGAAGGCGGCAAGCGCGGCGGAACCGATCGCGTAACCCTTGGTGAGCGCCTTCGTCGTGTTGCCCACGGCGTCCAGACGATCGGTCTTGTGACGGACCGAGTCGGGCTGGTGGGACATCTCGGCGATGCCGCCGGCGTTGTCGGTGATCGGACCGAAGGTGTCCATGGCAAGGACGTATCCGGCTGGCCCGAGCATACCCATGGTCGCCACGGCGGTTCCGAACAGGCCGGCAGCCACCGGATCAAGCTGTGGAAGCGCCTCCTGGCCCAGGTGATAGGAAGAAAGCACTGCGACAGCAATCGCCAGCACCGACAGAAGTGTGCACTCAAGACCCACAGCAATACCCTGGATCACGTTGGTCGCAGGACCTGTCAGTGAGGCGTCGGCTATCGAAAGAACCGGTTTGTACTTGTACTCGGTGTAGTACTGGGTAATGTAGAGGAACGCTACCGAGCAAAGGATGCCAATAGCGGCGCAGCCCGTATAGTACTGCCATGCGTTGTCCAGATACTGTCCGTCAGCACGCAGCAGCCAATAGCTGGCGGCGATGAACCCAAGGAAAGCGAGCGCAGAGGTGACGTAATATCCCCTGTTCAGCGCATCCATCGGATCGGCTTCTTCATCCGTACGGACAATCATGATGCCGGCGATAGAGGCGATCAGGCCGAAGGACCGGGCCACGAGCGGAAACATCACGCCGCCCACCCCGAAATACGGGAACAGGGCGACACCGAGGATCATGGCTCCAATGTTCTCAGCGGCTGTGGATTCGAACAGGTCGGCACCACGGCCGGCGCAGTCACCCACGTTGTCACCGACGAGATCGGCGATAACGGCCGGATTGCGGGGATCATCTTCCGGAATGCCCTTCTCGACCTTGCCCACGAGGTCCGCACCCACGTCGGCAGCCTTCGTATAGATACCGCCGCCTACCTGTGCGAACAGGGCGACGAGCGAAGCGCCGAAACCGTAGCCAGCAATAATATACGGGATCTGCTGGACCAGTTTGTCATATGCCGGAGTGCCGGCCTCAAGCCCATGCGCCTTCACCAGGAACACCAGGAAATAAAGGCCCGCAACGCCAACAAGGCTCATGGCAACCACGAACAGGCCGCTCACCGCCCCACCACGGAGTGCGATCTGGAGAGCGTCGTTCAGCGAGTTCCGGGCAGCCGCGGCGGTGCGGATGTTCGTACGGATGGCGATCCACATGCCCACATAACCGGCAGCCACCGAGCAGCCGGCGCCAAGAATGAACGACAACGTCGTCCAGGCGGCCAGTTCTACGGCCGTGTCGGTCGGATCGAACTCATGGTGGCCACGCGCAAAGGCGTAAAGTACGAAGATCAGTACACCGAGAGCGCCAGCAATAATGATGATGGTCTTGTTCTGGCGCGAAAGGAACGCTTCCGCCCCAGCCTTGATGGCGTTAGATATCTTCTGCATCTCATCCGGCCCGCAGTCTTTCGCCATGACCCACTTGAGCAGCCAGAGCGCCATGAGCAGCGCGCCCGCGCCAATAGCCAGCACGAGAAGGATCAGAACATTGACGTTGTGTTCAGGAACGGCTGCAACGCCGTTCTGCACGATGTAGTTGAGATAAGGTTGCATAGGTCCTCTAGTCCATCCTCTTGCATAAAAATCGAACGCACCCGCGTATCACTTGGCTTGCATTGCGTCAAACGTGTTTTGAAGAGATGAAAAAAGCAAATAATTACAGATAGTTACCGAAGACATGCCTGAATCCAGGCCCTGTTCTGGCCACTTTCAGGTAGCACTCATTCCTTTATATGGTCGCGACATAACCCGTGGGCACGGTATCCGCAGTTTTCGCAGACGGAGGGGACCGCCCCCCGCCCCGACACACTAAAAGCACCGGTATAATTACCAGACAATATCCCCCGGGTGCAGCGTTCAATGATGGCGGTGACCGCCTCCGGACCGGGAAGGTCATTTACATCGGTAACAAACCCCTCATCGATCCAGGCGATCCGGGTAGCACTCACGGGCAGCCCGGTCCGTCCAAGCGCCCAGCGATAGATCGCCAGCTGCAAGTCATATTTTTCTTCCCGAAGCTTCTTT
>CAZSFB010000086.1:0-9226 GCA_964606035.1 uncultured bacterium
GTGGGCGTTTGCGTATGGCGGCCTGCATCTAGGCATCTACCTGTGGCTCGACCAGTTTTTCGACTTCAACGCGATCCTGAAGGATATTGTTAAACGTCCGTTTATCACGGCCGGCACTGCCGCGTTTCTTCTGATGGTGCCGCTGGCGGCGACTTCAAGCAGATCAATGATCCGGCGTCTTGGCCGCCGCTGGCGGCAAATACATGCCCTCGTCTATCCGGCTGCTCTGCTCGGTATCATCCATTTCTGGTGGCTTGTGAAGGTAGATATCACGCGGCCAGCCGCATTTCTGGCTGTCTTTATCCTTCTGATGTCGATGCGTTTGCGAAGGACCGGCTCCGGATCCTGAACGTTTTATTGTTCCTTGGTTTTCTTTTTATCCAGCCCGCGTAGAATCGATGACCATGTCCGAAAATCCCGCTGTACTCCTGAAAGATGTCCGTAAAGACTTCCGTAATCCTGACGGCGGGCAGCTTACGGTCCTCAATATCCCGGACTTCAGGCTGGCCAAAGGAGAGCAGCTCGCCGTCGAAGGGCCCAGCGGCAGCGGCAAAACCACGTTTCTGCATATCATTGCCGGTATCAGATCCCCTGACTCCGGAACCGTGGAGGTCATGGGCACCGGCCTTTCGTCGCTGACAGAGGCTCAGCGGGATGTCCATCGCGCAAAACATACCGGATATGTCTGTCAGGGGTTCAACCTGCTGCAGGGATATACCGTGCTGGAAAACATCCTGATCTCGATGTCCCTGGCGGGTCAGCCCGACCCTGCCCACGCGAAGGCGCTACTGGAACGGGTTGGCCTGTCCCACCGGATGCGCCACCGCCCTTCGGAACTTTCAGCCGGGCAGCAACAACGGGTGGCCATTGCACGGGCATTTTCTAACCGTCCAGAAGTTCTGCTTGCCGACGAGCCCACCGGTAATCTTGACCCGGCAAGTGCAACGCAAGTTCTGGGCCTGATACAGGAATTCTGCGCATCAGAAAAGGCCGCTTTGATCCTCGTCAGTCATGATAGAGACGTCCTGTCCCGCTTCGACCGGCGGTTACCTTTCGGCAGGATCAACATGGTCCCCGTCTTTCCAGGAGTGGATACATGACGGCAATACTGTTCATCGCCCGGAAAAGCCTGCGCCAGCACGCCATGGCAACAGCCATCACAGCATTTTCGATCGCCCTCGCATCAGGTCTCGCCATGTCTGTCTGGAGCCTGAGCAGAACTTCCTACCGAGCGTTCACTGGCGGAAGCCAGAGTTTCGATGCCGTCCTCGGGGCCCGTGGGAGCCAGCTTCAGCTCGTTCTCAATTCCGTTTTTCATCTGGATACCTCACCCGGAAACATCCCTTGGCTTCTTTACGAAAAGATAAAGGCAGATCCCCGCGTACGGCTGGCACTGCCTTATGCCGTCGGTGATAGTTTCCGGGGATTCAGAATCGTTGGAACGACCGACGAGATGTTCACAGTCTATGAGCCGGGACCAGGGCAACACCTAGAAATCCGCTCCGGAGGCCATCCGTTTGATCCCTGGAGACAGGAGGCCGTCATCGGAAGTACCGTGGCCCGCCGCACCGGGTTATCGGTCGGCTCCACCTTCCATCCTTCGCATGGCATATCCGCTGATGATGACGACCCTGAAAATGCGGACGAAACTGAGCAGCAGCATCACGAAGAGGAATATGTTGTGACCGGCGTTCTGGAACCGACAGGTACTCCCATAGACCGGGTGATCTGGATTCCGATAGAAGGATTGTTTCGGCTCGGAGGACACGTCCTCAGAGGAAACGGCGAGCCATTTACGCCCGCACAGGACGAGGAAATTCCGGACGAGCACAAGGAAGTCAGTGCTGTTATGCTGAAGCTGCAGGATCCTCTGGCGGGTTTCCAGCTGGCGCAGGAGATCAACCGCGGCGCCCGGGAGGCGACGCTTGCATGGCCAATTGGCCGTGTGATGGCTGAACTCTTCGACCGGCTTGGCTGGATGAACCGCATCCTTTCACTCGTGGCATTGTTGACGATCATTGTTGCGACAGCTGCATCCAGCGCGGCGATTTTCAACTCCCTGAACGGACGGCGCCGGGAAATCGCAATTCTCCGGTCACTTGGAGCCCGACGGACGACCATTTTCGGCGCAATCGTGGCAGAGTCTGCCGCTATCGCCGCCATTGGCTGCACAGGCGGTTATCTGGCGTACGGCGCCATCCTGTCAACGTCGTTCATTGTTATCCGCGAGAAAACCGGTGTGCACCTTGACCTTGTGACCTTTGATATTTCCCTCGTCTGGGTACCCCTACTGGTCATCATGCTTGGAAGCATTGCCGGACTGCTCCCAGCTGTACGGGCCTACCAAATGGACGTGGCGGATGGACTGGATTTGGTATCCTGAGGCGGACGCATGGACAAGCGGATATCCGTCACTATATTCGTGGTATAAGGAGTGCCATCACCGGTGCCGGATGCCCATCGAGACAATCCACCTGAATACGACTCCAGGAACGTATGGAAACCGGCGGGGAAACTCGTCCTGTCAGTACTGATGCTTATCTGGGCAGGAGCATCCATTTCCCCGTCCCTGTCCCTCGCGGAAAAACCCTCAGCCGATTCCACCACGCCACGTGGCAAAACATTCGGACCCAAGTCTCGCCGTTCAGAGGTAACCTCCAAACCCGACAGCAGGCAGGAAACGGCCGCTCCCAAAATGGAGAACGGCTATCTTGTCACCTCGTTCGCTTATCTTTCCAGCTATGAATACCGGCTCCCGGATCCAGTAGCCGATGAGCTTGAAAGACCCCGGAAGCTCAAAATCCCGCTGCCTGACCCACCAAACATACCTGCCGAAATCAAGGCTCTCTCCGGGACAAAAATCACGATCAAGGGTTTCATGATTCCGATCGAAGTGGATCCGGACGGCGTTTCCCGTTTCGCGCTGGTAAAGAACCAGATGGCCTGCTGCTATGGGGTGGCTCCCAACCCCAATGAATGGATCTATGTGGTGATGGAACGGGGGAAGAAGACCCAGATAATGATGGACCAGATTGTTACGGTGTACGGAACTCTGAGAGTCAGCGGTACTATCACTGAAGGTGGAATCAACAGTCTTTATCAGCTTGAGTGCGAGCGTGTGAAGGGACCCGTTGAATAATCCGCCTCTCTAACCAATTCTTCACCAGACTATTTTATTTTTATTTCGACATTTGCGCGCATCCACCCGCAGCCTATTGACGCAACGTGGCGCAAACCGATATTTTCCGTCGAACGGAGTGACCCTGCACCAGACACTTGGGCCGGGTGAAGGCAAAAAATGTCTCCAGCTGATACGAATCGAAACATCCTGATTGTCGAAGACAATCCGATGATGCGGACTTTTTATCAGATTGCCCTAAAGGGATTCCCTGCAACTCTTGTTTTCGCTGCCGACGGGAAAAAGGGCTACGACATGGCCCGTCAAATCAAGCCGGACATGATCATCATGGATATCAACCTGCCGGGCATGGACGGCCTGGTGGTGACGAAACTGATTCGCGCGGAACCGGATTTATCACAAGTCCCGATTCTTGCTGTAACGGCCCGTCACAAGGACGACCCTGCGCTCCGGACCCACATGTTCACAGAAATCCTGTTCAAGCCTGTCAAGGTTGATGATCTCAAGAATGCGGCTGTCCGGTTCCTGCCCGATGCGGGTGACGACGAAGAACTGGGAGTTACGCCCAGCGTCTGACCAGTTCTGTCACCAGCTGACTATTCGAAATCCTCGACAGCGATCAGATGGTCAATGTTGATGATCCTGAGCCCGTCCCGGGAGTTCACATACAGAAACTGCTCACCCCGGTTCAGAAAATCCAGGGTACGGTCCTGCCCCGGCGGCATTGTTACCAGGATATCCCCGCGAATCTTGATTCCAGCGGTCAGGGTCACAACAAGCTGACGATGTTCAGCGAAATCGGGTTCGTTCTCCGGATCACCGGCAAGGTCGGGGCCCTGCATCTCCACCATCTGGATGTGCTGCTTGTTCAGCAGGATCGCAGCTTCTTTCTCCGGATTGAAAAACGGCACCATTGTTTCAGGTGAGTTCAGCAAATCCTTGACTCGCTCATGGCCGTGGTGTGCATCGGAAGTCGGTGCCAGGAGGAAATCTCCCTTGTAGGCATGACCATTGCTCAGCCGCACAATAACTTGCACCCGCAGCTTTTGAAGTTTGAGTTCTACCCGCTCCGTCATGGCCAAATTGCCCCTTTCCAGAGCCGCCATGCCAGAGAAACTTCAGGCACAGGCACGGCGGCTATGCATCTGGCCGCGAAGCCGAACCTGTCCGCCGAGTCGGGTCTTGGCATCGATTGCCATTTCCCGGCCGGCAAGTTCTTCAAGGCGATCCAGATCATGCACAATCAAAGCACTTCGACTACTGGAAAGCCAACCCGCCTGACGCCAGGACGAGAGCATCCGGATACCAGTTTCAACGGCACAGCCAGCCATCTCCGCCAGTTCCTGGCAAGTGAAACTCTTGGGAAGGACAATACCATCAACCGAAGCGGTTCCATTCCATTCGGCCATCCGCAACACGATACGGGCGATCCGCCCATCCACTCCCAGTCCTGCTTGGATCTGCCAGTCACTTGCGGAACGGGTACGGCGGCCGAGTTCAGCAATGAAATTTCGCTGGATTTCCGGATACCTCGTGCAAAGCGAGTTGAAGACACTCGCAGGCATCGCAAGCAGTTCCACCTGGCTGCCAGCAATAGCTGTCACCACGTGGGTCCCACCATCAGCAAAAGCCGAAATCCCGACGGTATCCCCCGGACGGAGGATTTCAAAAAGCACACCATGACCGGCCACCGGCTCGCGCACCGTACAACGCCGAGGGCTGCTGACCTTCAACGAAAATTCTCGTGCCGCGCCGGAAGGGCACCGTCCTGACACTCTCTGCAACTGCACGAAAAGCCTGTTCCGGCACAGCCTTGAACAGAGGTACCGACTTCAAAAAGTCAGCAGACGTTCCCGCACAGGGAAGCGGTATCAGAGCACGGGTTTTTGAAGCGGTGTTAGCGGCGAGTTGCATCTTCGATCCCCCAATTAAATGTTTCAGTTAAACTGTTTTCCCTTTGGATGTGGGGAATGTAGAGCAACGAACGGGCCATTCCCGGGCTCACTTCAAAAACGCACAAATCAGCAGAAAAAACGTAGCAATTACAGTAAATTATAAAAATGGTGACACGATCGTCTCGATATCATCCGGCAGACATTTCTCGTCCTGACCATTATCATCGGGGAATTTTCCCGGCAGATGGGGAGATTTCCTGCTTCGATCAGTTCGTTCTGCCTGAAAGCGGGAGCAAGACAGCGAAACATGCCCCAGGTGCCGGGCGGTTGACCAGTTCAAGTTCTCCGCCGTGATCCCGAACCACCCGCCTTGCTATGGGCAACCCCAATCCAGTTCCCTTGTGCTTGGTGGTCACAAATGGGGCGAAGAGACGATCTTCCATCTCGGGTGGAACCCCAGGCCCGGAATCAACCACCTCGATCCGGCAATGACGGTCACCATGCCTTGCAGCCGTGATCATCACCCTGCCTTGTCCGTTCATCGCCTGGGCGGCATTAATGAGCAGATTCAGGAGCACCTCTTTCATCATTGCAGGATCGGCCATGACCGTGACCTCTTCCATCTGGAGGTCCACTTCTATTTTGCTGAACTCCGCACTGCTCCCAACATGTTCCGCCGAGCTCCGAAGCAGTTCCTTGACGGGAATTGGAACCGGGTGGGGAGGGCGGGGCCGGGCGAACAGCAGCATGTCCTGAATCCGGGCATTCAACCCTTCAATCCGTTCAATAATGTCTCCAACAATCTTGCGCTCCCGGCTCTCTTCAGGCAGCCGCGCACCGATGATCTGAATCGCACCGGAAATACCAGCCAGTGGATTTTTGACTTCGTGAGCGATCACCGCAGCCATCTCACCAAGACGTGCGAGGCTTTCCTGTTCCCTCAAACGGTCTTCTGCGAGCTTCCTGTCGGTAATATCGTGTCGAATGGCCATAAACTGATAAGGCCTCCCGTCTACTCCAATAAACGGAACAATGGTGGTGTCCACCCAGTAGTGTGAGCTGTCCTTCGCCCGGTTCCGGATCTGCCCGTTCCAGACAGCTCCCGACAGGATCTTCGTCCACATTTCCGCAAAGAATGCTTTTGAGTGGAGGCCGGAGTTAACGACCCGATGATCTTTCCCAATGAGTTCGTCACGAGAGTATTTCGAAATGCTGCAGAAATTGTCATTCACATCGGTAATGATGCCATGTTTGTCCGTGATCGCGACAATGGTCGACTGGTCCAACGCAAAAGTAATATCTCTCAGATCACGCCGGGAGGCTAAAAGGCTCTCTTCCAGACGTACACGTTCGCTGTGTTCCTGCTCCAGTGAACGCCGCGTGAGATCTGCCTCCCCCAGATACCGCCTGACAATCCAGTAGAGAAAAAACGTAGTAGCCGCTACAAATCCCCAGCCCTTCACCAGCTGTATAAATGGAAGCCATCGGGACTCTTCCAGAAGATACCGGGCCAGTTGGTCCGACCCCCATATCCACAAAAACCCGACAGCGGCGTAACCTCCCGCGATACGTTCCGGAAGATTGCGACTTTTTTTCACGGCCTGGCATCCCAAATGGCAAAAGGGCCCACAAGCTGCAAATAGAGCCTCTGAACGGCCATAAACCTTATGTTTAGGGTGCTGGCCGGGAAATTTTCATCAGGTACCGCGAAATTTTCCCCATGGCTGACAAACCAATCACGCTGATAGTGGATGACGAGATGCTTATCCGTTGGTCCCTTGGGGAAAAACTTGCCCAAGAGGGATTCGAGGTATTTGAAGCAGAGTCCGGTAAGGAAGCCCGCCAGACTTTTGCCAACCTGGATCACAAACCGGTAGTCGTGCTGCTCGACATCAAACTTCCGGATGCGGATGGCCTTCAGCTCCTGAAAGAGTTCAAGGCGGCAAAGCCTAACTGTGCTGTCATCATGATCACCGCTCATGGGACCGATGAAACTGCCCGGGACGCCATGAATGACGGTGCCTTCGCCTGTTTCAATAAGCCTTTCAGGCTGGATGACGTAGTTGTTTCCGCCCGCCAGGCGGAAGCTTCGCTGCGAACCTGATTTGCAGATATCATCCACTTCTGCCCTAGGCTTCCATTTACGGGATCAAATCTGATTTTTCGCCGTTTTGACAAAGTATATTGAAGTTGTCCATGTTGGCGCAAGCAGTTTTTTGCCACCATGATGGTTCATGCCGATGTCAAACCCGAGAATACTGATCATTGACGATGAAGAGTTAATCCGCTGGTCGCTACGGGAGCGGCTGGAAGGTGCTGGCTACCATGTCTCGGAGGCCGGAACCGGGGCTGCAGCCATCGAGGCCTGCCAGCAGGGCGTAGACCTTGCCTTTCTGGACTACCGACTCCCCGATGCTGACGGGCTTCAACTCCTCGGTCAGATCAGGGGAATCGACTCCGATACTGTCGTCATCATGATGACCGGGCACTCGAGCGTCGAAAGTGCCGTTGAAGCAATGAAGCAGGGAGCTTTCCACTATGTCAACAAGCCGTTCAACCTGGATGAGATTGAACTGCTGGCAGCCAAGGCGCTCGAAACTACCCGGTTAAAGCGCGAAGTAAAATCCCTGAGACAGGGAGTCACCGAACACTACGGTTTTGACCGGATTATTGGTGATTCCGCATCCATGCAGGCCGCAAAAATGCTTTTGAGGCGCATCGCATCGAGCCCGGCGTCCACCGTGCTACTTACAGGAGAAAGTGGGACCGGCAAAGACCTCGCCGCAAAAGCCATCCACTATAATTCGGACCGTGCTGACGGGCCGTTCATGAACATTACATGCTCGACAATCGCAGAAACGTTGCTGGAGAGTGAGCTTTTCGGCCACGAGCGTGGTGCATTCACTGATGCCAAGAACCAGAAAAAGGGACTTCTCGAACTCGCTAATGGCGGTACAGTCTTTCTGGACGAAATCGGCGAGATGTCACTGGCACTTCAGGCCAAGCTGTTGCGATTTCTCGAGGACCGGACCCTGAAACGGGTCGGTGGCGCCGTGGATATCAAGGTAGATGTCCGGGTCATCGCCGCCACGAACCGAAATCTTGAGGAGGCGGTCCAGAAGCGGGAGTTCCGGGAAGACCTTTATTACCGTCTCCGGGTCCTGCCGGTTGCTCTCCCCCCGCTACGGGAGCGGCGGGGAGATATTCCGCTCCTGCTCAACTTTTACATAGACAAGTTCAACGGGGAGTTCCGGCGACAGGTGAAAGGCGCATCCCTCGAAGCCGTTCAGACCCTTGAAGCCCACAACTGGCCCGGCAACATCCGCGAGTTCAAGAATGCGGTTGAACGGGCGATGCTTCTCGGAGGGAGTGAATATCTCGGCCCTGACGATTTCCTCATGCTCGCTCCGCCGGGTGCCACGAAGCCAGGCGGAAAGTTCCAGATCACGCCAGAAGGAATCAATTTCGAGGACCTGGAGCGCGAACTGGTCCGTCAGGCGTTAGATCTCGCCCGTGGAAATCAGACAAAAGCGGCCCAGTTGCTTGGTATGAACCGTGATCAGATCCGTTACCGCATAGAAAAATTCGGCTTCGACAAACCCTCGAATTGAACCAGCCAGATTTCAGCTTTCACCCTGTGGTTCCCCATGCGGGTTATCATTCTGGGCAGGTATTGCACTCACTGCCGGTTCGACCCGGATTGCGGGCGCTCCTGCGGCCGGTTCACCCGGCTTTGGAAGATTGGGCGGCGTGTCATCCGTCGGTTCGTCGATCCAGGGAGCATCCGGCACCCGTTCCCGCCGGCGGCGTTTTTTCCGGCGGCCACCCTGCTGTCCGCCCGGATGTGCCGGTGCGGCTTGCTGAGGCCCGGGGACGGCTTTCGGCTGTGGCTTTGGTTGCTGTGGTTTTGGCGGACGCGGTTCTTGAGTCTTGGGTCGCGGACGCGGAACCGGAAGTGTGACTAGCTTTTCGATAGCCGCCTTCAGCCGGTTCACTGCCTCAGGGACCTCTTCCGGAGCGAGATCCAGAATCGAAACGGCAAAATGTGGCGATTCGTGAAACTCCGGATCAAAAATCTCGCCCGGCCAGATAGCCACCTTGTGGTCCAGCGCCACCTCGGCCAGCTGGTGCGTCGGACGGCCATTTTTCAGTTTCAACCACAGGTAATGACCGCCCCGCGGCGCGTGGTACT